>NZ_JAXBQT020000003.1:0-11912 GCF_047520755.2 Stenotrophomonas sp. FR010
CGCGCGGTCAGGTCGATGGTGTACTTCTCCAGCGCCTGCCGCTGCTCCTCGGCGTTCTCCGACTGCACGTTCTCGCCGCCGCGCAGCTTGTCGATAGCCGCCTGCAGGCGGGTCTTGTCGGCACCGGCGGCGCGCAGCGCCATGCCCAGCGTGCCGCCGTCTTCCAGCGCCGCGAGCACGAACCACTCGCTGGCAATGAAGGCATCGCCGTGCTGCTGGGCCAGCTTGTCGGTCTGGTTCAGCAGGCGCCCCAGGTCATTGCCCATCGAGACGTTGCCGGCCTGGCCGGACACCTTCGGCAGTGCATCCAGCGCCTCGGTCAGGCGCTCGCGCAGCACCGGCACGTTCACCCCGGCCTGGGCCAGCAGCGGGCGCGTGCTGCCGCCCTGCTGGTCAAGCAGCGCGCTGAACAGGTGAACCGGTTCGATGATGCTGTTGTCGCGGCCCACGGCCAGCGACTGTGCGTCTGCCAGCGCCTGCTGGAAACGCGAGGTGAGCTTGTCCATCCGCATTGCGAATCCTCATCGGTCATCAGGGCCGGCCCGCGCCGGCGATGCTGGGAAGATGCGGTTGCCCCACCCCGTTTCAAGGGTGGCTGCGACTGCACCCCGAGGCCAGTCAGCCTGCGGCCAGCATGCCGGAACGGGTGTGGTCGGCGCGTTGATCCCGATCAGTTCGGCGCGGTGAGCGGACTCAGCCGGTGATCGCGCTGCGGATCGCCCGCAGCTGCTGCTTGACCGCCCGCGCCTGCGCGTCGTCCATGCGCAACAGTGCCTTCTGGCCTATCGAGCGCGACTGCAGGGTGGAATCGACGAAGCGGTAGCGACCGCGCTCATCACGCTGCACCAATGGCGCCTGCACCAGTTCCGGGGTCTCCAGCAGATGGTCGATCACCGCCACCAGACGGTCGTTGAAGTAGCCCTCGGGCCGGCCCAGGTCGACGTAGGCCTGCTGGATCAACGGATAGAAGCGCTTGTACGCCGTAGCCGTTGCCGCTGGATCCAGCGCAGTGAAGGCCTGCACATAGGGCGCGTAACGCGCCGAGTTGCTTGGCGCGATGCGTTCCCCGCCCTCGCCAGGCTCGACCTGCAGGTTGCCCGGCAGCGGCCGTGCGGCCAGCGCCGTCGGCGGCACGCTTGGTTTGTCCAGGTTGTCGACCTGGGTGACCAGGCGCTGGATCAGGTGATCGCGCAGCAGCAGGGTCATCGGGCCCTCGCCCTGGAATAGCTGGCTCAATGCGCCCCAGGCAGCCGCATCACTGTCGGCCAACTTGGGCAGCGCCGGGTCAGCGGCGGCCTCGGTGTCCAGCGGATGCCTGATCGGCGGCGGTGCTGGCGCGGGGTCCGCGGCCGCCTGCGGTTGCGGCGGTGCGCTGGTGCTGGCGGGGGTTGAGTGCACCGGCACCGAAGCACCGTCTGCCAGGTGCCTCAGCTGATCGCGGAACAACCAACCGCCCGCGCCGCCGATCACCACCACACCCAGCACCCAGGGCCATACCGCCTTTCCACTCTGCATGATGCAGCACCTCGTTTCACACGCATGGAGAAGGTGTGACCCCACCGGTTCCAGCCGGTTCCCTGCCTGTTCCGCTGCCGTTCGGCTTCGGCCCACGCCAAAGCCGCGCTCACGCCTGCTTTGCGTGCCGCGCGCGAGGCTGTGGGCCTTGTCCTGCGGAGACACTGCCATGCAGTATGCGCTGTACTACTGGACCGGTATCCAGGGCCGTGGCGAGTTCGTGCGCCTGGCGCTGGAAGATGCCGGCGCCGACTACATCGACATGGCGCGGGTGCACGGTGATGCGGTGATGCAACCGTTTCTCGACGGCAGCAGTGACGTGGCACAGCCCTTCGCGCCGCCGTTCCTGAAGGCCGGTCGCCAGGTCATTGCGCAGGTCGCCGCCATCCTGGACTTCCTCGGCCCGACGCTGGATCTGGTGCCGCAGGCCGCATCGCGGCGGATGCAGGCGTTGCAACTGCAGTTGACCATCGCTGACCTGGTGGCCGAGGTGCATGACACTCACCATCCGATCGCCGCATCAAAATACTACGAAGAGCAGAAGACCGAAGCCAAGGCACGTGCCGCGTCGCTGCGCAGCGAGCGCCTGCCGAAGTTCCTGGGCTACTTCGAACGGGTGCTCGCCGCCAACGGTGGCCGCCATGCACTGCGCGAGCATTCGTATGTGGACCTGTCGCTGTTCCAGCTGCTGAGTGGTCTGGACTACATGTTCCCGCGCCGCATGCAGGCACTGGCGCCCGCCGTGCCCCTGCTGCGCGCGCTGCAGGAGCGGGTGGCGAAGCGGCCGAACATCGCCGCCTACCTGGGCTCGGAACGGCGGCTGGCATTCAACACGAATGGCATCTTCCGCCATTACCCGGAGCTGGACGCCGAGCGGTAGTGCCGGCCGCTGGCCGGCAGAGCGCGCTGTAAGCATTCGCCGCCTGCAACACGCCCCTGTAGAGCCGAGCCATGCTCGGCTCAGAGCAGCCGAGCGCAGGCTCGCCTCTACAAGGCGGCAGAAGCAGAAGGGCCGGCAATGCGCCGGCCCTTGGATACCCATGAGCATGCCGGCCAACGGCCGGCACTACCGTGGGATCAGCTGTTCCCACCCAGCGGCTTCACCGGCTGCTTCTGCAGCGACAGCAAGCCCAGCAGCACCGCCAGGGCCACGTAGGCACCGGCAAACTGCAAACTGATGATGCGCGCCAATCCTTCCAGCTCCCACGGCAGGTAGATGCCGCCGCGCGGATCCACCGAGTGGATCAGCCCGAACAGGGTCAGCACCGCCGCCACCAGCAGGAAGCCGCAGGCACGGCGCAGGCGGCCATCGACCATCGCCGCCACCGCCGAAATCCACAGCATCGAGGTGATGATGAAGCCGTTGCCGAGGGTGAAGATCACCGCCAGCTCCGGCAGGCCGTGCCCGTCGAGCTTGGTCAGCAGCTGGGGCAGCTGATCCGGTGTGATCCAGCCGGGTGCCTTGATCGCCAGCAGGTAGGCCACCGACGGCAGGAAACCGAACACCATCGCGCCGGTATGGTGGCGCGGCGTGGCCTGGAAGGCCTGGGTGGTGATGTCGATGGCCACGTACACGATGATCGGTGCCAGCACCGCCAGCGGCAGCCACTGCACCAGCCCGGAGATGATGCCAAGCATGCCGCCGATGCCGACGAACAGGCCAGTCAGCAGCGTATAGCCGCTGCGCGCGCCCATGTGCTTGTACGCAGGCTGGCCGATGTACGGCGTGGTCTGCGCCACGCCGCCACAGACGCCTGCCACCAGCGTAGCCACCGCTTCCACCAGCAGGATGTCGCGGGTGCGGTAGTCATCGCCGGCCGCACGCGCGCTTTCAGAAACATTGATGCCGCCGACCACCATCAGCAGGCCGAACGGCAGCAGCAGCGGCAGGTAGGTCATCGCGGTGGGCAGGCCGTCGAGGAAGCCCAGTGTCGGCAGCGGCAGCACCACCTGCGGCGGCACCCACTCCGGTACATGGAAGCCGGGGGCGCCCAGCCCGGCCAGGCCCAGGCCGTAGTACAGCGCGGTGCCGAACACGAAGGCCAGCAGCACGCCCGGGCCACGCACCGGCAGCTTGCCCTTGGCGATCAGCACATACAGCAGCAGGCCCAGCGTGGTGAAGCCGACCAGCGGCGAGCGCAGCGTTTCCAGCAGCGGCAGCAGGCCCATCAGCACCAGCGCGATGCCGGCAATGGAACCCAGCAGCGCGGCACGCGGCAGCGCGCGGGTGACTGCTTCACCGAAGAACGACAGCACGAACTTGAGCACGCCCATGATGACCAGCGCCGCCATGCCCAGCTGCCAGGTGGCGATGCCCGCCGCGTGCGGGTCCATGCCCTGCTGCTTGAACGCGATGAAGGCCGGGCCAAGCACCAGCAGGGCCATGCCGATGCTGGTGGGGGCATCCAGGCCGAGCGGCATGGCGGTGACGTCGTCACGGCCGCTGCGCGCGGCCAGCCGGCGTGCCATCAGGGTGTACAGCAGATTGCCTATCAGCACGCCGAAGGCCGTGCCTGGGAACATGCGGCCGAACACCACGTCGGCGGGGAACTGGAAGATCCCGACCAGGGCCATGGCGATGAAGCCGAGGATGGAAAGGTTGTCGACGACCAGGCCGAAGAAGCCGTTGAAGTCGCCGGCGACGAACCAGCGACGCGGTGCGGCGGGAGCAGGAGCGGACATGGAAGGGGCGGTGGGGGTGGGGACCGCCGATGGTAGGCCCAGCGGCGCCTGGGCGCCAATTCCGTCGTGGAATGATGGGTTCCAGCCAACGGCGGGGCCCCTCGTGGCTGGGCGCGGGTAGAGCCGACTGTTAGTCGACTGGCATTGCCAGTTGGGCCGGTCGGGATGGGCTGCGCAGGACACGCCGTAAACCCGTCCGTGGGGGCTCGATGGCGCCATCCATGGCGCCAACGGTCCTGCGCAGCCCATCCCGACCGGCCTCCCACAGTTTCCTGCGCGTGCCAGCCACGGAAGAGAATCAAAAGATCAAAGGCAAAGGCAGGCTCTCGTTGTAGCGCCGAGCCCATGCCCGGCTGCTGTACGCGAAACCTCCGAGCCGAGCATGGCTCGGCTCTACAGAAGATCATTCCGATCATTCTTTCGTTCATCCACGCATGGCGTGGATCTACCGTGTCGACCAAGGTCGACGCCTACCAACAGCAGCGGAAGACTGTCGAAGGCGGGGTGGGTCCGGTTGCGGGGGCGTGAGCGCCATGGATGGCGCGATCGAGCTTACATGGACGTACTTGCAGCGTCCCCCACAACCGGACCCACCCCGCCTACTCACGGCAAACCTGCTTTTGACCTTGCTTCGGCGGTTGCCGTGGTTTCGGCGGGTGCAGGGCGCAGCCCTGCATCGCCCCCCCCCCCTACTTCTTCAGGAAGTTGTCCACCAGCAGATGCTTCACGTCGTCGAAGCGGCCGTTCAATACCGCCTTGGCCGCATACAGCGCCGTGCCGGCGACCTGCTTCGCCTCGATCTGCGGCGGCATCACCAGCTCGGCGCGGCTGGTGTGCACATCCAGCAATGCCGGGCCGCGCTGCGCCAGGAAATCCTGCACCGCTTCCTCCAGATCCTCGCTGCGGGTGACCGTGCGGCCATGGAAGCCGATCACTTCGGCCAGGCGGCCGAAGTCCGGGTTCTTCAGGTCGGTGTAGTTATCCAGAAGGCCTTCCACCTTCTGCTCCAGCTCGACGAAGTTCAGCGAGCCGTTGTTGAACACCACCACCTTGATCGGCAGATTCTCCTGTACCGCGGTCAACAGGTCGCCCAGCAGCATTGCCAGCCCACCATCGCCGGACAGTGAAATCACCTGCCGGCCGGGGAAGGCCTTCTGCAGTCCCAGCGCCTGCGGCATCGCGTTGGCCATCGTGCCGTGCAGCAGGCTGGTCAGCGTGCGGCGGCGGCCGTTCACGCGGATATGGCGCAGCACCCACACCATCGGCGAGCCGCCGTCGGCGGTGAACAGTGCATCCTCGGTGGCGTGCTTCGAGAGCAGCGCGGTCAGGTGCTGCGGATGGATCAATTCGCCTTCGCCCGGCTGCTCTTCCTGTTCGCGCTTCTTCAGCGCCTTGTCGCGATGCTCGATGCACTCGTCCAGGAAACTGCCGTCCTCGCGCGGCGGCAGCATCGGCAGCAATGCATCCAGCGTCGGTGCGATATCGCCGACCACGCCGAGGTTCACCGGGTGGCGGCGGCCAAGGTGGCTGCCATCGCGGTCGACCTGGATGATGGTGGCCTTGTCCGGGTAGAACTGGCCCCAGGCGAAGTCGGCGCCGAGCAGCAGCAGCGTGTCGCACTCCATCAGCGTGTGGAAGCCGGACTCGATGCCGAAGATGCCGGTCATGCCCATGTTGTACGGGTTGTCCGGCTCGACGAAATCCTTCGCGCGCGAGGTATGCGCGATCGGGGCCTGCAAGCGCCGGGCCAGCTCCAGCAGCTGCGCGTGCGCGCCCTGGCAACCGGCACCGGCGTAGATGCCGATGCGCTTGCCCTGCCCCAGCAGCTCAGCGATGCGCTGCAGTTCGGCGTCGGAGGGGCGCAGTACCGGCTGAGTGTAATGCACCGAGAACGGCACATCGTGCTTCACCTCGGCCTGGCTGATATCGGCCGGCAGGATCACCACCGCCACGCCACGGCGGCTGATCGCGGCCTGGCAGGCCAGGGCCACCACGCGTCGCGCCTGCTCCGGGCTGTGCACCTGCTCGCAGAACACCGTGCAGCTGCCATAGACCGCCTTGAAATCCACTTCCTGCGGGAATTCCATGCCCAGCTCGCTGGTCACCACCTGGCTGGCGATCAGCACCATCGGCGCACGGTTGCGGTTGCTCTCGAACACGCCATTGATGAAGTGCAGGCCACCGGGACCACAGGAACCCGCGCAGGCGGTCAACTCGCCGCTCACCAGCGAATCGGCGCCGGCAGCGAATGCGGCCACTTCTTCATGGCGCACGTGCACCCAGGCGATCTCGCTGCCATGCATCGCATCGGTCACATGGTTGAGCGTATCGCCCACGATGCCGTAGCAACGGCGGACACCGGCCTGCTGCAGGGCGTCCACCACGATTTCGGCTACGCGCTTGCTCATCGGATACATCCTCGAACGGGGAAACCCCCGAGGCTAGACCCGATGAAGTGATGCCTCCGTGGGCAAGTTGCCCATCGCCTCAATGTGCAGACTGCGGGTAGACGTCTCGTCAATCGTTGACGTTGATCCAGCCCACCACCGCGCCCTGCTTCGGGTTGCGGTAGCGCAGCTTCACCCAGCCGCCCTGTTCATCCAGCAGTTCCACCCGGTCGCCGCGGACCAAGTAACGCCTGGTGTTGGATGCGCCGGGTTGGTCGAACAGGAACAGCCGCGCGGGTACCACGGTGGCTGTAAACGCAACCAGCGGGCTGCCGTTGTCGGGCACAGCCAGTCCGTCATTGATGACCTGCTCTTCAATCTCTGCGGTCGCCGAGTAGCCGGTCCAAACGGCTAGCGGGCCATCAAACCGCGTCGCCTCCAAGCTCAGCACTTCTCCGTCCAACTTGGGCAACGCAAGCATACGCTCGGAGCGATAAAGGTACAGAACTCCGTTGGAAGGACGGTATACATCAACACGCCAGATGGCACTTCGGCAGCTACTGCGGAGCACCTGATTCTCGGAATCCAGTTCGATCCAGCCGAACTCCCCGCAACTTCGCCTCGCATTCCGGATAACGGGCAGTGTCATGAACCTGCCTAGATTCCGATCAAATTTATAGACGAGTGTTGAAAAATTGACCATGCCAACGGGTATCTGCACTACCAGATCAAGCTGACCGTCAAAGTCCACATCCAACGCCATCAGCTCTGTTTCAGATTCTGGCGACTCCGATGGAGCGCGTGGCAGCTTCTGTGTCACGCCTGAGGGGAGTTGGACCTGGATGCTCCCGTCAGGTTGAAGGAAGACCGTTACCGGTGTTGCCGGCGCTACTTCGAACGATAGCTGCGCTCGTTCCGCGATTGGTTTCGACCAGGCAGCTCCTGGCTGGAGGAGCCCACTCTGGAGCAGAATCAGCACAGTCAGCACAGCAACCGACTGCGGGCTCCCTCTCTCAAGCAACCGCATCAGTCGCGCCGCGAAACCGATTCCCGTTGTCATTGAATGTCCGTGAAGAAACTGGCTTTTCAGCCGGCACGACGATCATGTGGCGACGCACCCAGTGATTCCATGCAAGAAATCCGAAATTGCTTCCAGGATTGAGGGGACTCCAACCCTGCAAGCGAGAAGCACACCAGGTAGCAGTCACCCGGACACCCGGACACCCGGGCGTCTGATCGCTGTCAGTTCAGATCAATCAATTGTTGACGTTGATCCAGCCCAGCACGTCGCCGTGCTTCGGGCTGCGATAGCGCAGCTTCACCCAGCCGTTCTGTTCATCCAGCAGTTCCAGCCGATCGCCCTGCACCAGGTAACGCTTGGTGCTGGACGCACCAGGCCGGTCGAACAGGAACAGCCGCGCGGGTACCACGGTGGCCTGCTGGCCGCGCAACGGTCCATCCGGCGGTGCGCCCAGGCCATCGGCAATGGCACTCTCCAACACACGGCCGGCGGGATCATAGGTGCGCCAGACGGCCAGCGGACCCTGCTCGTCGGTTTGCTCCCACTGCAGCGCGGCGTTTACCGTATCGCCCAGCATCAGCACGCGCTCGGCGCGGTACAGATAGAGTGTCGCGCCTGCAAACCGGTACTGGTCGGTGTACCACATCGGGCCGCTGCGGCAGCTACTGGTCAGGGTGCGGCTGGGGTGGTCGACCATCAGGCCCATCAGCTCGCCGCAGCTCTCCCTGCCGTGGGTTTCAGCCCGCAGCGCGCGGAACCCGGCACTGGCGGGATCGAACCGGTACACCGCCACCGCTTCGTTGACCATGCCGACCGGGGCGCGTGCAACCAGCTCCGGGTAACCATCGAAATCGACATCTTCGAGCGACCAGCGCGAATGGCCGTCGGCATCCGCCGCGCCGGCCAGCGTCTGCCGCTTGCCCGACGGTGACAGCTGCACGGCAATGCTGCCGTCCTGCAGGGGATCGGCATGCGCCTGCACATGCGCGCCCACCTGGAAGCGTAGCGTTTCGCCCTCGTCCTCCGCCTGCGCCGTCGGTGCCAGCGCGCCGGCCAACACCAGGCCCAGCAGGCATTCCCTGTAGTTCATCGTTGCTCCCTGCGGCACCGCGGCGGCACCTTCAACTCAGAACGATACCTCGACCGGCTGCCGCGACCACAGCACCGACTGATGCCTGGTCTGCTGCTTCCACGCCAAGCGGATCGCTTCGATATCGGCGCGGCGCTGCGGGGTGTCCTCATGCAGCACCACCAGCACCTTGGTGCGCAGGCGGTTGGGCGCGGCATCGCCGCGGAACAGCCACTGGCCATAGGCATCGAACACTGTCAGGCCATCCGGGAAGCGCGGGGTCACTTCCTTGTCCAGGAACGCGCGCCACTGCGCCTCGCTGATGGTGTCGGCCTGCGGGCGGTTGCCGGCGCCCTGCTCCTCGCCCACGCCGAAGTACAGCTCGCTGCGCACCCAGCCGTGCGCGGAAGACGGGCGCGCGGCGTCGCCCTTCAGTTCGGCGGTAGTGGCCGTGGCATAGGCGCTGGGCGCCTGCGATGAGAGGCTGGCGCAGCCGCTGGTGGCCAACAGCACGGCGAAGACGAGGCCAAGGTGTTTCATCGGTACAGCTCCGGGGAAGGGGGACAAGGCGAGCCGGCAGCGTACCGCGCCACCGGCCCGGCGTGCTGATGCCAACCGGGCATCAGCTCATGCCGGACCGGCAGGGGCTTGCATCCGCACCGGTCATCACGCGAAGATAATATATCGCTTCATCCGGATGGATGTAAGTGAAACCATCTCCCCTTCCCCCGTCGTCGTTGTTGCTGGAGTCCCCATGTCCGCCCGCCTGCCCGCGTCGCCGCTCGGCCTCGCCATCGCCCTCGCGCTTTCCACCGCCGCCGCCCCGGCCCTGGCCCAGGACGCCACCAACCTGGATACGGTGATCGTCACCGGCACCCGTGCCGCCGACCGCACCGTGCTCGAATCCACCTCGCCGGTGGATGTGCTCACCGCCGAGGACATCCGCAAGGCCGGCGTGGTCAACGGTGAGCTGGGCAGCGCGCTGCAGGCGCTGCTGCCGTCGTTCAACTTCCCGCGCCAGTCCAACTCCGGTGGCGCCGACCATGTGCGCGCCGCGCAGCTGCGTGGCCTGTCGCCGGACCAGGTGCTGGTGCTGGTCAACGGCAAGCGCCGCCACCACACCGCGCTGGTCAACACCGACAGCAAGATCGGCAAGGGCACCACCCCGGTCGATTTCAATTCGATTCCGGTCAGTGCGATCAAGCGCATTGAAGTGCTGCGCGATGGCGCCGGTGCGCTGTACGGCTCGGACGCCGTGGCCGGCGTGATCAACGTGATCATCGACAACGGCGGTGACGGCGGCGAGATCGAGGCGAGCTACGGTGCCAACCACACCGACCTCAAGCCGATCGGCCGCACCCTCACCGATGGCCAGACCGGCAACATCAGCGCCAAGGTCGGCACCTCGCTGGGCGAAGACGGTGGCTTCCTGCGCGTCGGCCTGGAATACAAGCACCGCAATGGCACCAACCGCGCCGGCTTCGACCAGATTCCGCCGTGGGACCAGACCCCGGGCAACCTGGCACTGCGGGGCAAGCGCAACTATGTCCTGGGTGATGGCAAGAGCAAGGACATCAACCTGTGGCTGAACACCGAGATTCCGGTGGGCCAGACCTCGACGTTCTACGCGTTCGGTACCTTCAACCAGCGTGACACCGAAGGCGCGAACTACTTCCGCTATCCCGATGGCGATGCCAACTGGAAGCAGGTCTATCCGAATGGCTACCGGCCGATCTCCGAAGGTGAGAACCGCGACGTGCAGGCCGTGGCCGGCGTGCGCGGGCAGTGGGGCGAATGGAGCTACGACGGCAGCCTGGACTACGGCCAGAATGACTTCACCTATCGCCTGCGTGATTCGCTCAACGCCTCGCTGGGCCCGACCAGCCCGACCCGCTTCAAGACCGCCGATTACGAATATGCGCAGACCGTGGGCAACCTCGATCTGAGTCGCGTGTTCACCCAGAACGACAGCATCAGCCACACCCTGGGCCTGGGCGTGGAAGCACGCCACGAGCGCTACCAGACCCGCCCTGGCGACCCGGCCAGCTATGCCGCCGGCCCGTACACCGACCGCCCGACCGGTTCGCAGGCCGGTGGCGGCCTGACCCCGCAGGATGCGGCGCGCCTGTCGCGCGATGTGGCCAGCGCCTATGCCAGCCTGTCCAGCCAGTTCGGCGAGAAGTTTTCCACTGATCTGGCCGCGCGCTACGAGCACAACGACGACTTCGGCGGCGAACTGACCGGCAAGCTCGGCCTGCGCTATGAGTTCACCCCGGCGTTCGCGCTGCGCGGCGCGATCTCCAACAACTTCCGCGCGCCGTCGCTGGCACAGATCGGCTACGAGTCCACCTCCACCGGCTACAACGCAGGTGGCCAGCTGGTACAGGGCCGCCTGCTGTCGGTCAACAATCCGATCGCACGCGGCCTGGGGGCACAGAACCTGAAGCCAGAGAAGTCGCTGAACACCTCGCTCGGTTTCACCAGCCGCATCGGCGAGCATTTCGACCTGTCGCTGGACTTCTTCCAGATCGACATCGATGACCGCATCGCACTGTCGGAGAGCATCACCGGTGATGCACTGACCGACTACGTGGCCGCCAACTACGGCGTCAGCGGCCTGCAGAGTGCCAGCTTCTTCGTCAACGCCGCCGACACCCGCACCCGAGGCGCCGAGCTGGTGAGCAACTGGCGGCAGTCGCTGGGCGATGGCCAGCTGCTGCTGACCGGCACCTATGCGTATACCAAGACCACGCTGAAGAACGTGCTGGCCACCCCGGCCCAGCTGCGCGCGCTGAATCCGGACTACGTGCTGTTCGGCATCGAGGAGACCAACACGCTTACCGACGCCACACCGCGCACGCGTGGCAGTTTCTCGGCCGCATGGAGCAACGACCACTGGTCGCTGAGCACCCGCGTGAACCGTTATGGCAGCGCCACCCGTGTGTTCAACTTCGGAGACGGCTACATCCCGCGCCAGACCTACCAGGCCGAGTGGCAGCTGGATGCGGAAGTCGAATACCGCATCACCCCGCAGTGGAGCGTGGCCATCGGCGGGCAGAACCTGACCGACAACTATCCGGATCGATCCAACAGCGATATCCACTACTTCGGCAACCTGCCGTACGACGTGCTGTCGCCGATCGGCAGCAACGGTGCGTACTACTACGGCCGCGTCCGCTATACGTTCTGATTGCATTGGACCAATCACTCCCGGTGGGTGCGGACCGTTGGTCCGCAC
>NZ_JAXBQT020000003.1:11922-50435 GCF_047520755.2 Stenotrophomonas sp. FR010
GGGGGGGGGGGGGGGGGGGCCCCCCCCCTGCCCGGGTTCCATGCAAGCCTCCCCTTCGTGCCGACCAACGGTCGGCACCCACCGGAGGTGATCGCTCTGGGTGGGTGCCGACCGTTCGCCGGCACTACCCCGATCCGTAGCCTGCCCTCGACCCCACGTACACGCCCACGCTGGCAAGCTGGGCTTCATGGCTGAACCGCTCCCCCTGCGTCCGCCGCCGCCATTGCTGGATGACGCCTGCGCGTTGTTCCTCGATGTCGACGGCACCCTGATCGAATTCGCTGCACGCCCGGATGCCGTGCAGCTGCTGCCGGATGTGCGCGAAGCCATCGGCCGCATCAGCGACCGCCTGGAAGGTGCCGTGGCACTGGTCAGTGGCCGCCCGCTCGAACAGCTGGATCAACTGTTCGCTCCGCTGCAACTGCCTGCTGCGGGCCTGCATGGCCATGAACTGCGTGGGCAGGATGGTCGCGTACTGCGCGACGAACACGACGACGACACCGCCGAATGGCTGCACGCACTGCACCAGCAGGCGATGCGCTTCGCCCACGGCCATCCCGGCGTGCTGGTGGAAGACAAGGGTGTCGGCCTGGCCCTGCACTGGCGCGGCGCGCCGCATGCAGCCAGGGACGTCCGCGCCTTCGCCGACCGCCACGTGCGGGGCCGTGCCAGCTACCGCCTGCAGCCCGGCGACCATGTGGTCGAGTTCGTGCCCGTCGGCACCGACAAGGGCCGTGCGGTGCTTCGGATGATGCAGTACCTGCCCTTCCGCGGTCGCCTGCCAGTGTTCCTCGGCGATGACCTGACCGATGAGTTCGGCTTCGATGCCGCCAACGGCCAGCATGGCTGGAGCGTGCTGGTGGGTGAACGTGAACCCAGCGCGGCGGTGTTCGCGCTGCCCGACATACGCAGCGTGCACGCCTGGCTGCGTGAGAATGCCTATTGACCCGGCCAACCCCCACGGCCGCAACCGAGATGTACCGCGTGATGACCCAACCCGATCTTGATCTGGGCGTGGTCGGCAACGGCAGCTTCGGCGCCCTGGTCGACAAACGTGCCCGCGTTGTCTGGAGCTGCCTGCCCACCTTCGACGGCGACCCTACCTTCTGTGCGCTGCTCGGCCCCAACCAGCAGACCGGTGGCGACTTCGCCATCGAGCTGGAAGACTTCGCCAGCAGCGAGCAGGAATACCTGACCAACACGGCGATCCTGCGCACCGTGCTGCGCGACGCGCACGGCGGCGAACTGGAAATCCTCGACTTCGCCCCACGCTGGCGCCAGAACGACCGTTTCTACCGCCCGGTCAGCCTGATCCGCCAGGTGCGTCCGCTGGCTGGCAGCCCGCGCATCACCATACGCGCACGCCCGCTGGCGGACTGGGGCGCGCGCGTTCCGGAATCCACCTGGGGCAGCAACCATGTGCGCTGGGTGCTGCCCGAACACGTGCTGCGGCTGACCACCGACGTGCCGGTGCGCTTCGTGCGCGACGGCCTGCCGTTCGTGCTCAACCATCCCATCCACCTGATCCTGGGCGTGGATGAATCGCTCAACCGTTCGATCAGCGGCTATGTGCAGGAGGCCTTCCAGCGTACCCGCGATTACTGGCGCGAATGGGTGCGCTACCTGTCCATTCCCCTGGAATGGCAGGACGCGGTGATCCGCAGTGCGATCACGCTGAAGCTGTGCCAGTACGAGGACAGCGGCGCGATCATCGCGGCGATGACCACCTCCATTCCTGAAGCCCCCGGCAGCGTGCGCAACTGGGATTACCGCTACTGCTGGCTGCGTGATGCCGCGTTCGTGGTGCGTGCATTGAACCGCCTCGGCGCCACGCGCACGATGGAACAGTTCCTCGGCTACATCTTCAACCTGGCCACCACCGACGGTACGCTGCAACCGCTGTACGGCATCGGCTTCGAAGCCAAGCTGGACGAGGATGAGGTCCCCAGCCTGTCCGGCTACCGCGGCATGGGCCCGGTACGACGCGGCAATCTGGCCTGGGTGCAGCGCCAGCACGATGTCTACGGCAGCGTCGTGCTGGCGTCCACGCAGCTGTTCTTCGACCGGCGCCTGCAGGACCCGGGTGCGCACACCTTCGCCCGCCTCGAACCCCTCGGCGAGCAGGCCTTCGCCCTGCACGACGTACCCGATGCCGGCCTGTGGGAGTTCCGCGGCCGCACCGAGGTACACACCTACACCAGCGCGATGTGCTGGGCCGCCTGCGACCGCCTGTGCAAGATCGCCGTGCGGCTGAAGCGCGACGACCGCGCCCACTACTGGCGCACACGTGCCGACACCATCCACGCGCGCATCATGGCCGAATCCTGGAGCGAAGAGCTGGGCCACTTCACCGATACCTTCGGTGGCCATCGCCTGGACGCCTCGCTGCTGCTGCTGGCCGACATCGGCTTCATCGACGCGATGGACGCCCGCTTCATCGCCACCGTCGAAGCCATCGGCCGTGACCTCAAGCATGGCAATTCGCTGTACCGCTATGTCGCTCCGGATGACTTCGGTGAACCGGAAACCAGCTTCACCATCTGCACGTTCTGGTACATCGATGCACTGGCGGCGATCGGGCGCCTGGACGAGGCGCGCGAGATGTTCGAACTGCTGCTGAGGCAGCGCAATCACCTGGGCCTGCTGTCGGAGGATCTGGCCTTCGACACCGGCGAGGCCTGGGGCAACTTCCCGCAGACCTATTCGCATGTCGGCCTGATCACCGCCGCGATGCGCCTGTCACGGTCCTGGCAGGAGGCATCGTGAGTCGTCTGGTCGTGGTATCAAATCGTGTGGCCGTGCCCGGCGAGAACCGCGCAGGCGGCCTGGCGGTCGGCCTGCTGGCCGCCCTGAAGGAGCGCGGCGGGCTGTGGTTCGGCTGGAGCGGCAAGACCGTGAAGGAAGGCAGCGGCACGCTGCACCGGCAGAAGGACGGTGACATCGACTACGTCACCATGGACCTGAGCAAGCGCGAAGTCGATGGCTACTACAATGGTTTCGCCAACCGCACGCTGTGGCCACTGCTGCACTTCCGGCTGGACCTGGTCGACTACGACCGCGGCACCCGCGAGACCTACCACAAGGTCAATGCGCTGTTCGCCGACAAGCTCGCGCCATTGCTGCGCGAGGACGACATCGTCTGGATCCACGACTACCACCTGATCCCGCTCGGCGCACTGCTGCGCGAGCGCGGCATCGGCTGCCGCATCGGCTTCTTCCTGCACATCCCGATGCCGTCGGCTGACCTGCTGCAGGCCATGCCCGATCATCTGCGGTTGTTCTCCGCGCTGTACGCCTACGACCTGGTCGGCTTCCAGACCCAGCGCGATGCCGATCGCTTCCAGACCTACCTGCGCCTGTTCGGTGGTGGCCGCGTGCTCGACAACGGTGAGCTGGAAGCACCCGGTGGGCGCCGATTCCGCGCGGCGGCCTTCCCGATCGGCATCGACACCGACCTGATCGCGCGCCAGGCCGGCACCGCCGCGACCAAGGCCGCAGTGAAGAACCTGCGCAGCAGCCTGCGGGACCGCCAGCTGGCGATCGGCGTGGATCGCCTCGATTACTCCAAGGGCCTGCCCGAACGCTTCCTCGGCTTCGAGCGCTACCTGCAGCGCCACCCCGACCAGCGCGGCTCGCTCACCTACCTGCAGATCGCGCCGGTCTCGCGCGGCGATGTCACCGAGTACCGGCAGCTGCGCAGCCAACTGGAACAGATCGCCGGCCACATCAACGGTGGCCACGCCGAGCCGGACTGGACGCCGCTGCGCTACGTCAACCAGAACTTCACCCATGCCACGCTCACCGGCTTCTACCGAGCGGCGGCGGTCGGGCTGGTCACGCCGCTGCGCGATGGCATGAACCTGGTGGCCAAGGAATACGTGGCCTCGCAGGACCCGGAGGATCCCGGCGTGCTGGTGCTGTCACTGTTGGCCGGCGCCGCCGACGAACTGAAGCAGGCACTGCTGGTGAACCCGCACGACCTCGACGGCGTGGCCGATGCGATCGCCACCGCGGCGACGATGTCGCTGAGCAGGCGCAAGGAACGCTGGCACGCGATGATGGAACATCTGCGCACCTACGACATCAACCACTGGCGCCGCAGCTACCTCGACGCACTCGAAGGCTGAAGAAAAAGGGGACGGAGGGGATTAAGTCGTTTGTGCACAAACGACTTAATCCCCTCCGTCCCCTTTTTCGTCAATCCAGGAACCGCGCGGCCTGTTCCGGTGCGGGTAGATGGCAGGTGTCATGCCGACCGAACCAGCGGTAACGGTTGCGTGCCAGCGCGCGATACGCCGCATCACGCCAGCCGCGCGGCACGAGCCGCAGCACGCCGGCCAGGCGCCAGGCGCCGCCCAGCCCCGCAAGTACGCGCAGGATCGCATCGGTATCGGTCCAGGCACCCTGTGCGTCCAGCAGCAGGAACGACATCGGGTCCTGCGGATCCAGCCCGTGCGCGCGCAGCATCGCGCTGCCCTTCTGCCCCTGCATCGCTGCAAAGCGGTAGCGCCCCCTGCGGTCGAAACGCAGCAGGAACCGCACCCAGCGGTTGCACAGTGCGCACACGCCATCGAACACGATCACCGCGCTGCCAGCCTCGGCGGCAGCGTCACCGCGGTTCGAGCCAACCTTCATAGCGGATCAGGGCTCCGGCCCAGGGCAGCGTCACATCGACCAGGAAAGTGTAGCGCTCGCCCTGCCAGGCTTCACGGCAGCGCACACCGCCGAACCAACGCGTCGGCAGCGGCAGCAGCCCGAACGCCCAGACCCGGCGCACCGACCAGTCGATACCACCGTCGCGGGCCTGCAGCACGAACTCGAAGCGCACCGCGCCCAGCTGCTCGCGCAGATGCCCGTCGTGCGCCCACAGCCGCGACACCATTGGCCAGCGGCCGAACCGTCGCGCCCACTGCTCGCCCTGCCGGTAGCGGTTGAACACCACCTCGGTGGGCAGCGCGTCACCGTCCTGTGGCAACCGCGCCAACGCAGCCAGCAGCGGCACCAGCCAGTGCCGCCCCCTCACGATACGCGCCCGCCCCACGTAGCGGCAGGGCAACGGCGCGGCATGCAGCGCCTGCACCGGTCCTGCCAGGGTGACGAAGGCCGGCCCCAGCACACGCGCGAACAGCGGCGGAGTCAGGGCGCGATCCAGGCCAGGGTCGCCATGCGCCCGGTGCGACGATCGCGCCGATGCGAATACAGGTCCGGGTCGGCCATCGTCGACACCGTGCCCCCATACACCTGTGCCGGGTCCATCCCCACAGACTGCAGGCGCTGCCGCGCCAGCGCGAACAGGTCCACCTTCCAGTGTCCGGGACGGGTCACGACGAACGCCCGCTCAGCAGCGGGATCATGGCCGACGAAGGCGTGATAGACCTCCTCGCCGATCTCATAGTCGGACGGCCCGGCGGCCGGGCCCAACCAGGCCCGCAGCTGCGCCGGCGGCGTCTGCAGGGCGGCCACCGTGGCCTCCAGCATGCCGTCCGCCAGCCCCCGCCAGCCGGCATGGGCCGCGCCCACCTCGCTGCCGTCCGCGGCGGCGAACACCACCGGCAGGCAGTCGGCGGTCAGGATCGCCAGCACCACGCCCGGCACCGAGGTTACCGCCGCGTCGGCCACCGGCTCGCGCGCGCCGGGCACCGGCGGTGCATCGAAGCGCAGCACGGTGCTGCTGTGCACCTGGCGCAGCCAGTGCGGCGCCGACGGCAGCGCCAGCCCCTGTTGCAGCAGCTGGCGGTTGTGCTCCACGTTGGCCGGGGTATCACCATCGGCCGCGTGCCGGTTGCCCAGGTTGAACTGCGCGAACGGCGCCGGCGAGATGCCCGCGCCGTGCCGGCGCGTGGTCAGCGCATGGACGCCTGCGGGCGCCGGCCAGTCGGCCTGCAGCAACGGCAGCGCGGCCGCCATCACCAGCGGTCCCGCTCGCGGGCGGCGAAGGCTTCGCTGTCTTCGCGCAGCACCTTCAGCAGGTGCAGCATGTCCTCCGGCACCGGCGCGGTGTTGCGCACCGGTTCACCGGTGATCGGGTGCGTGAACTCCAGGGTCTCGGCGTGCAGGGCCTGGCGCTTGAAGCCGCGCAGCGCGGCCACCAGCTCGTCGCTGGCGCCCTTGGGCAGCTTCAGCGCGCCGCCATACAGCGGGTCGCCGATGATCGGATGGCGCACGTGCGCCATGTGCACGCGGATCTGGTGGGTACGGCCGGTTTCCAGGCGGCACTCCAGCGCGGTGTGTGCCCGGAAGCGCTCGCGCAGGCGGTAGTGGGTCACCGCTTCCTTGCCGTCCTCACGCACCGCCATCTTCAGGCGGTCGCGCGGGTGGCGGTCGATCGGGGCATCGGCAGTACCACCGGCCACCAGTGCGCCCATCACGATGGCCAGGTACTGACGGTGCACGTCACGTGCCGCCAGCTGCTCGACCAGCGCGGTCTGCGCTTCCAGGGTCTTGGCCACCACCATCACGCCGCTGGTGTCCTTGTCCAGGCGGTGCACGATGCCGGCGCGCGGCAGCACCGCCACCGACGGATCGCGGAACAGCAGCGCGTTGACCAGGGTGCCGCTGTGGTTGCCGGCACCCGGATGGACCACCAGGCCCACCGGCTTGTTGATCACCAGCAGGTGCTCGTCCTCGAACAGCACGTCCAGCGGGATGTCCTCCGGCTGGGCGTCGGTCTGGGTTTCCAGCACCGCGTTGAGGGTCACCACCTCGCCGCCACGCAGCGGATCGCGCGGGCGCACCTGGGCACCGTCCAGCAGGACCTCACCGGCCTTGATCCACTCGGTCAACCGCGAGCGCGAGTATTCGGGGAACAGTTCGGCCACGACCGCGTCGAAACGACGGCCCGCAGCGGTGTCGGGGACGATGGCCTGGCGGGCCGATTCAGAGGGTTGTTCAGACATGGCAGGGGGCATTCTTTGAAATTTTGGGGTCCCGGCGGCCGGTTTCAGTCGCTGGACAGGACACTAGGCTATCATCGACCCTTCGTATTCCAGCCGCGTCCCGCCTCGACCCCATGATCCGACGCTCCGCCAAGCTCTCCGCGCCCGTCCGCCTCACCGCCCTGCTGCTGGTGCTGGTCATCGCCGCAACCGGCTGCCATCGCGGCGCCAAGAAGGGTGATCGCCCCGATGAAGGCGTGCCGGTCGAACAGCTGTACGAGAAAAGCCACAAGCTGATGCAGGGCGGCAACTGGAGCGGCGCCGAAGCCAGCTTCCGCCGTCTGGTGGCCCAGTATCCCTACGGTCCGTACACCGAGCAGGCGATGATCGAAACCGCCTACGCGCAGTACAAGGCCGGCAAGCACGATGACGCGGTGTCCAGCATCGACCGCTTCATCCGTACCTACCCGACCCACCGCAACATTGCCTATCTGTACTACCTGCGCGGCCTGGCCAACTCCAACCGCAGTACGGTTTTCCTGCGCCGCGTATGGTCGCTGGATGCCAGCCGCCGCGACCTGTCCACGCCGCACCAGGCGTACTCGGACTTCAACATCGTGGTTGATCGTTACCCGAACAGCCGCTACGCCGCCGATGCGCGCCAGCGCATGCTGGAGCTGCGTGACGTGTTCGCCCAGCACGAGCTGGACAACGCGCTGTACTACATGCGCCGCGGCGCCTGGGTGTCAGCCGTGGGCCGCGCCAACTACCTGCTGGAAACCTACCCGCAGAGCGCCTTCCAGTACGACGCCGTGGCCGTGCTGGCCGATTCCTACACCCACCTGGGCAACAAGACCCTGGCCGACGACGCCCGCCGCGTCCTGCAGCTGAACCAGCCGGATCACCCGTGGCTGGAAGGCAAGTGGCCGAAGTACCCGTGGATGATCCGCAAGCTGAACCCGTTCGCCGGCGAGAAGTCCGCCAGCACCGGCCAGCGCAACGCGCGACTGGAAAAGAAGTAAGCGAGGGCCCCGAAAGGGGCCCTTCTTCTTTGTAGAGTCGAGCCATGCTCGACTGCTTTCCTCGCCCGCCTCCCCGCGCCGGGGCCGGCACCTAGGAATGCTACGAATCCACGGCGGATGCGACGCCGGTCGCGGCCCGCCCGGGCACGGCCATCCACACTGCAGCGTCACGGCCACACCGGCCATCACGGAGCGCCCCATGGCCTCACTGCCCCGCAGTATCCGCCCTCTGTCCTGCCTCCTCGCCATCGCGCTGCTGGCGCTGGCCTCGGCGCCGCCGGCCGCCGCACAGGGCGCACCGGGCGATCTGCTGTCCGCAGCCCCCTATCGCGCCACCTGGGTGCCGTCCCAGGCCGCCCAGGCCTACAAACTGCACTACCGCACCCCGGATCACCGCGGGCAGCTGGCCGAAGGCACCGGCCTGCTGTACCTGCCCGCCGGCACGCCGCCCATCGGCGGTTGGCCGGTGGTGTCGTGGGCGCATGGCACCCAGGGCATTGCGGATCGTTGTGCGCCCTCGGTCTCCGGCCCCTACCAACCCGAACGCGACGGGCGCTTCCTCGATCGGTTCCTGGCACAGGGCTATGCAGTGGTCGCCGCGGATTATCAGGGCCTCGGAAGCTCAGGCGACCATGCCTATCTGCATGTGCGCACTGCCGCGCGCAACGCCATCGACATGATCAAGGCCAGCCGCCAGTACCTCGGCAACGGGACGCTGTCGCCACGCTGGGTGTCGGTCGGCCATTCGCAGGGCGGTGCCGCCGCGCTCACGGCGGGCCACATCGCCCCCACCTATGGTGGACCGTCGCTGCAGTACCGCGGCAGCTTCACCACCGGCACGCCCACCGCAGTCGAACTGACCGCGCTGGTGATGAAGCCGGACAACCGCACAGCCAATCCTGGCGCGCTCAACGCGTATCACGCGTATCTGCTCGATGGCCTGCTGCAGGTCGCGCCACAGATCGACCGCGTCCTCAGCGACGCCGGCCGCGCCCGTGTGGCCGTGGCACGCGAGCAGTGCCTGGGCGAACTGGCCACCACGCTGGACGGCGCCGACACCGGCAGCATGTTCACTGCACCGCTGGCCAGCGTGCCGGGCATCTGGGCGGTGCTGTACGACTATCTCGGCGTACCGCGCCGCGGCTTCAGCCAACCGCTGATGCTGGGCCATGGCAGCCACGACCGCGATGTGCCCTACCTGACCACCCTGCTGTACGCCGCTGGCCTGGCCCTGCGAGGCGAGCCGGTCGCGTTCCGGCGCTACCCCGTCGACCACCGGGGCACGCTGGACGCAGCCGCCGCCGATGGCCTGGGGTTCGTACGTGCGCGACTGGGGGACGATCCCTTCAACGACGCTGCGGAAACCGCCGGCCTCGAACAGTTGCTCGACGAAGTCGGGTAGATCCACGCCAAGCGAGGATGATCTTCGACCATCGTGCGGACCAAGATCCGCCCCCACCGGAGAGGGGCCAACGGGTTGCCGGCCAGCGGCCGGCACTACCCGCCAAGCGCTGCCTCAGCCCTTGTAGCCGTTGCTGATCGGGTAGCGCCGCTCGCGGCCGAACGCGCGGCGCGAGACCTTCGGCCCCGGCGCGGCCTGGTGCCGCTTCCACTCGCTGATGCGCACCAGGCGCAGCACGCGGTCGACCACGGCTGCGTCGTAGCCGGCGGCCACGATCTCGCCGCGCGACTGCTCCTGGTCGATGTAGCGGTACAGGATGCCGTCCAGCACGTCATAAGCCGGCAGCGAGTCCTGGTCCAGCTGGTTCTCGCGCAGCTCGGCCGACGGCGGGCGGCTGATCACCGCCGGCGGGATCACCGGTGCGCCGCCCACGGTATTGCGCCACTTGGACAGGCCGAACACTTCGGTCTTGTACAGGTCCTTCAGCGGCGCGTAGCCACCGCACATGTCGCCGTAGATGGTGGCGTAGCCGACCGCGTACTCGCTCTTGTTGCCGGTGGTCAGCAGCAGGCCGCCGAACTTGTTGGCCAGCGCCATCAGGATCACGCCGCGGCTGCGCGACTGCAGGTTCTCTTCGGTCACGTCCGGCGCGGTGCCTTCGAACATCGGCGCCAGCGATTCCATCAGGCCCTTGAACGCCGGTTCGATCGACACAGCCTCAAGCTTCACCCCCAGTGCCCGGCACTGCTCGGCGGCCAGGTCGTTGGACAGGCCGGCGGTGTAGCGCGACGGCAGGCGCACGGCGGTCACGTTCTCCGCGCCCATCGCATCCACGGCCAATGCCAGCACCAGGGCCGAGTCGATGCCACCGGACAGGCCCAGCCACACCTTCCTGAAACCGTTCTTGCGGCAGTAGTCCTGGATGCCACGGGTCACCGCGCGCCAGGCCAGCGCGTCCATGCTCTCGTCGCCGTCGTCCATCCACACATGCGGCATGAAGCGGCGGGTCTCACCGTCATACTCCACCACCAGCCACTGGTCGACGAAGGCAGCAGCGGCCGGGTGCACCGTGCCATCACCATCCGCCACCACCGAAGCACCGTCGAACACCAGCGCATCCTGGCCGCCCACCACGTTGAGGTAAGCGATGGCCGCCCCGCTCTCGCGGGTACGCGCGGCCAGCACGGCGTCGCGCTGGGCGTGCTTGCCACGCTCGTAGGGCGAAGCATTCGGCACCACCACCAGCTGCGCACCCGCGCGCATGGTGTCGGCCAGCGGCTCGGCAAACCACAGGTCCTCGCAGATCAGCAGGCCGACCGGAATGCCATTGACCTCGAACACGCAGCTGCCACCATCCGGATCGACGTCGAAGTAGCGGCGCTCGTCGAAGACCGCGTAGTTGGGCAGTTCGCGCTTGCGGTAGGTCTGCTCGACCAGGCCGTCACGCAGTACGCTGGCAGCGTTGTAGACCACCGCGCCAGCCGCCTGTGGCCAGCCGACCACGGCGGTGATGCCACGGCAGGCGGTGGCGATGCGGGTCAACGCCTGCTCGCACTCGTACAGGAAACCCGGGCGCAGCAGCAGGTCCTCCGGCGGGTAGCCGCTCACCGCCAGCTCGGGGAACATCACCAGCTCGGCGCCGTACTCATCGCGCGCCTGGCCGATCATCTCGATGATGCGCTCGGTGTTGCCGGCGACGTCGCCGACCGGGAAGTCGAACTGCGCCATCGCGATGCGGATCGAAGCCATGGGAATCCAGCCTGTGGTTGCAATGCTTCCATTGTAACGCCGGGGTCAGACCCCTTTTGCATGGCAAAAGGGGTCTGACCGCACACCAGACGCAGAGAGGCCGCCCAAAGGCGGCCCTTCTGTTTCAGGCAGCCGGCCAGCGGCCGGCTCTACAGCATCGTCTGCGCGAGGCAGCCGATCTTATTTCACCAGCTTGGCGATGGCAGCGCCCAGGTCGCCCGGCGAACGGACGGTGACCACGCCAGCGGCCTCCATCGCGGCGAACTTGCCTTCCGCGGTGCCCTTGCCGCCCGAGGCGATCGCGCCCGCGTGGCCCATGCGCTTGCCGGCCGGAGCCGACGCACCGGCGATGAAACCGACGACCGGCTTCTTCACGTGGTTCTTGATGTACTCGGCGCCGGCTTCTTCAGCGTCACCGCCGATTTCACCGACCATGATGATGCCTTCGGTCTGCGGGTCTTCGTTGAACAGCTTCAGGCAGTCGACGAAGTTCAGGCCGTTGATCGGGTCACCGCCGATGCCGATGCAGGTGGACTGGCCCAGGCCGACTTCGGTGGTCTGCTTGACCGCTTCATAGGTCAGGGTGCCCGAACGCGACACGATGCCGATCTTGCCCGGCTTGTGGATGTGGCCCGGCATGATGCCGATCTTGCACTCGCCCGGGGTGATGACGCCCGGGCAGTTCGGCCCGATCAGCACGGTGTCCGGGTAGGAACGGGTCAGCACGTTCTTCACGCGCAGCATGTCCAGCACCGGGATGCCTTCGGTGATGCAGACGATGACCTTGATGCCGGCAGCCGCAGCTTCCAGGATCGCGTCGGCCGCGAACGGCGGCGGCACGTAGATGACCGAAGCGTTGGCGCCGGTGCTCTGCACGGCGTCGGCAACGGTGTTGAAGACCGGCAGGTCGATGTGGGTGGTGCCCCCCTTGCCCGGGGTCACGCCGCCAACAACCTGGGTGCCGTACTCGATCATCTGAGTGGCGTGGAAGGTGCCCTGCTGGCCGGTGAAGCCCTGCACGATCACCTTGGTGTTCTTGTTAATCAAAACAGACATGGGAATTTCCTTCGGTGTCGTGGATCAGGCGGCGTTCTTGACCGCTTCAACGACCTTCTTGGCGCCGTCGTTGATGTTGTCAGCCGGGATGATGGCCATGCCGCTGTCACGCAGCAGCTGCTTGCCCTCTTCCACGTTGGTGCCTTCCAGGCGCACCACGACCGGAACCTTGACGCCCACTTCCTTCACGGCGGCGATGATGCCTTCGGCAATCATGTCGCAGCGGACGATGCCGCCGAAGATGTTGACGAAGATGCCTTCAACCTTGTCCGACGACAGGATCAGCTTGAACGCTTCGATGACGCGCTGCTTGTTCGCACCGCCGCCCACGTCCAGGAAGTTCGCCGGCTCGCCGCCGTTGAGCTTGATGACGTCCATGGTAGCCATGGCCAGGCCGGCACCGTTCACCATGCAGCCGATGTTGCCGTCCATGGTGACGTAGTTGATGTCCAGCTCCGAAGCGGTCACTTCGGTTTCATCTTCCTGGGACTTGTCGCGCATCGCGACCAGTTCCTTGTGGCGGAAGTTGGCGTTGTCGTCGCTGTTGAACTTGCCGTCCAGCGCGTACAGGTTGCCATCGTCCAGGATCGCCAGCGGGTTGATCTCAACCAGCGCCAGGTCCTTCTCGTTGAAGATGCGGTACAGGTTCACCATGATGTTGGCGAACTGGCCGGCCTGCTTGGCGGTCAGGCCCATCTTGAAGCCGATGTCACGGCCGTGGTAACCCTGCACGCCCTCGACGAAGTCCACGTTCAGGGTGTGGATCTTGTCCGGGGTCTCGGCAGCGACCTGCTCGATTTCCATGCCGCCTTCGGAAGAGGCGATGTAGCTGATGGTGCGGGTGCCGCGATCCACCAGGACCGACAGGTACAGCTCCTTGACGATCTCACCGGCGGTGGTCACCAGCACCAGGTTGATCGGCAGCTCGACGCCGGCGGTCTGGTAGGTGGCCATCTTGGTGCCGAGCATCTTGGCCGCTGCGGCCTTCACGTCGTCGACGGTCTTGCAGAACTTGACGCCGCCAGCCTTGCCGCGGCCGCCAGCGTGGATCTGCGCCTTGACCATCCAGGGGCCCTGGCCCAGCGACTGGGCGACTTCAACCGCCTCGTCCGGGGTCGCCGCGACCTTGCCGGCCGGGACCGGGATGCCGTATTCGGCAAGCAGTTGTTTTGCCTGGTATTCGTGGAAATTCATGCGTCACCGTGGGAATAGGAACGACCGCACGCAATTCCTCAGGGCCCCCTCAAAGAGGCACCGGCACGGACCGCGGCGGGCCCACTATTGTGGCCGAGCCGGCGCCGGGGCGCAAAGAAGTCTGTACAAAACGCCAGACCCGGCCAGATTTCCGCCGTCATTCAGGCAGTTGCGCCCGGGGGGCCGGCTGGCCAGCGGTATCCATCCCAGGCCAAATGCGCGATCCGGGCCGCGCCGGCGGCGCCCTGCCGGGGGCCCTATACTGGTCAACCAGGGTGTGCAGCGTCGGGGGTGCTCGACGGCTTCCACCGCAGGCCACATCGAAGCGACGTACCGCCCGGCTTCAGGGGACGCCGGGCAGGCCCGCCGCAGATTCCAGACCCAGGCAGCCAGAAGGGGAGTTCCGGCGTGTCACCCAGTGCTTCATTGATCGACCGCATCGAATCGATTCCGCGGCGTGAGCTGTATTTCTTCGCGCTGTACCGGGTGCTGATCGCCTCGGTCATCGCCGCCCTGCTCTACAGCCCGCTGTCGGCCATGGTCGGCGAAGCGCACCACCCGCGGCTGGCCGACACCGTCGCAGCCATCTACCTGGTGCTGTCGCTGCTGGCGCTGGTGATCGGCCGCAACGAACGCTGGCTGCGCCCGATCGTGGTCAGCGGCGTGCTGGTGGACATCGTCGCCGCCACCCTGTTGTCGCATGCCCTGCCGGGTGCCAGCGCCGGCATCTCGATGTCGCTGCTGTTCAACATCGCCGCCGCCGCCACCCTGCTGCCGCTCAGCCTGGGGCTGGGCCTGGCACTGGCCGCCAGCCTCGCCACCGGCGTGGAATACACCTGGAAGCTGCTGGAAGGCGGCGACCCCACCCGTACCCTGGCCGAACTGGCGATGTTCGCCACCAGCTACCTGGCGCTGGCCTTCATCAGTTACCAGGTTGGCAGCCGCGCGCGCCGCAACCAGCAGCTGGCCAACCAGCGCGGCGATGAAGTTGCCAACCTGTTCCAGATCAACGAGCTGATCATCCGCCGCATGCGTACCGGCGTGCTGGTGGTCGACGCCGACAACCGCGTCACCCTGGCCAACGAGGCCGCCTCGATGCTGCTCGGTGACAGCGACGGCAGCGGCGAAAGCGGCCGCCTGAACCTGGCCAGCGCCGCCCCGGAACTGGCCCGTCGCCTGCAGCGCTGGCGCAACGGCTGGGCCCAGGACGAACTGCCGCTGCAGCTCAACCCCGACCAGCCCGAAGTGCAGCCCCGCTTTGCGCGCCTGCTGGCCGGCAGCGAGCTGGCCCTGGTGTTCCTGGACGACTCCAGCGTGGTCTCGCGCCGTGCCGAATCGCTCACCCTGTCAGCAATGGGGCGCTTCTCGGCCAGCCTCGCCCACGAGATCCGCAACCCGCTGGCCGCGATCAACTACGCGGTGCAGCTGCTGGAGGAAGGCACCGGCTTCAACGAAAGCGACCGCCGCCTGCTGCAGATCATCCGCCAGCAGTGCCAGCGCACCAACGGCATCGTCGAAAGCGTGCTGGGCCTGGCCCGGCGCGAGCGCGCCACGCCCGAAAACGTCGACCTGGCCGCCTTCGTGCGCCGCTTCGTGCTGGAGTACAAGCAGGGGCAGACGCTGGAAACCGACAGCATCGAGCCGATCATCAACGACACCTCGGTGCTGGCCCAGGTCGACAGCAAGCACCTCTACCAGGTGCTGACCGTGCTGGTGCACAACGCGCTCAAGTATGGCCGCATCGGCCAGCAACCGGCGCGGGTGCGCCTGCGCGTGGCGCAGCACGAGCGCAGTGCGGTCATCGACGTGATGGATCGTGGCCCCGGCATTCCCGAGAGCGTGGCCGCGCAGTTGTTCCGGCCGTTCTTCACCACGTCCGAGCACGGCACCGGGCTGGGTCTGTACATCGCCCGAGAGCTGTGCCGGGCCAACCAGGCACGGCTCGACTACATCCCGGTACCCGCCGGCGGCTCCTGCTTCCGCCTAGTGTTGCCCGGCCCGCATACGCTGTTGCCCACCTGATCTCGATTCTGTGCGTCAAACATTTGTCGCTTCCAGCCCCCTCGTTTATCTTTCACGCCCATGAACGAAACCCGCAGCGCCCTCGTCGTCGACGACGAACGCGACATCCGCGAACTGCTGGTACTGACGCTCGGCCGCATGGGGCTGCGCATCAGTACCGCAGCCAACCTTGCCGAAGCGCGCGAACTGCTGGCCAGTAATCCGTACGACCTGTGCATCACCGACATGCGCCTGCCCGACGGCAACGGCATCGAGCTGGTCAGCGAGATCGCCCAGCACTACCCGCGCACGCCGGTGGCGATGATCACTGCCTTTGGCAGCATGGACTTGGCGGTGGAAGCGCTGAAGGCCGGCGCCTTCGACTTCGTCAGCAAGCCGGTGGACATCGCCGTGCTGCGTGGCCTGGTCAAGCACGCGCTGGAACTCAACAACACCGAGCGCCCCGTGCCCGGCCCCGCCGCCGAACAAGGGGCGCGCCTGCTCGGCGATTCGCCGGCCATGGACGTGCTGCGTACCACCATCGGCAAGGTCGCGCGCAGCCAGGCGCCGGTCTACATCCTCGGTGAATCCGGCGTGGGCAAGGAACTGGTCGCACGCACCATCCATGCCCAGGGTGCCCGCGCGGCCGGCCCGTTCGTGCCGGTCAACTGCGGTGCGATTCCCGGCGAGCTGATGGAGAGTGAATTCTTCGGCCACCGCAAGGGCAGCTTCAGCGGCGCCCACGCCGACAAGCCCGGGCTGTTCCAGGCCGCGCACGGCGGCACCCTGTTCCTGGACGAAGTGGCCGAGCTGCCCCTGCAGATGCAGGTGAAGCTGCTGCGCGCGATCCAGGAAAAATCGGTGCGCGCGGTCGGTGCGGCCAACGAAGAGCCGGTGGACGTGCGCATCCTCTCGGCCACCCACAAGGACCTGGCCGAACTGGTCGAGGACGGCCGTTTCCGCCACGACCTCTACTACCGCATCAACGTGATCGAACTGAGGGTGCCGCCGCTGCGCGAGCGTCGCCAGGACCTGCCGGAACTGGCCGCGTCGGTGCTGGCACGGCTGGCCCGCAGCCATGGCCGCCCGACGCCGTTGCTGGCGCCGTCGGCACTGGACGCACTGGCCCAGTACGCCTTCCCCGGCAACGTGCGTGAACTGGAGAACATCCTGGAGCGTGCACTGGCACTGGCCGAAGAAGACCGCATCGGCGCCGACGACCTGCGCCTGCCGCAACATGCCCCGCGCACGCCCGGCAGCGCAGCACATGCCGAAGCCGTTGCCGACCTGCAGCCCGGCAACGCCGCCCTGCCCTCGTACATCGAACAGCTCGAGCGCAGCGCCATCCAGCGCGCGCTGGAAGAAAACCGCTGGAACAAGACCCGCACCGCCGCGCAGCTGGGCATCACCTTCCGTGCGCTGCGCTACAAGCTGAAGAAGTTGGGCATGGAGTAAGGACAGGGCCCGACGCGGGCCCGCCAACCTGGTAGTGCCGGCCGCTGGCCGGCAACCTCATGCATCACGGCATCCACGCATGGCGTGGATCTACTGTAGAGCCGAGCCCATGCTCGGCTGCTCTCCGGGCTACCTCAATCCTTGGTAACGCGGTTGATCTCGGCCAGGCTGGTGATGCCCGCAGCGGCCTTCTTCAACGCCGACTGGCGCAGATCGTTCACCCCGATCTGCTGTGCGGCCTCGGCAATCTGCAACGCATTGCCGCCAGCCAACACGATCGTGGCGATCTCGTCGGTCATCGGCATCACCTGGTAGATACCGGTACGGCCCTTGTAGCCCTCGGTGCACTCGTCACAGCCGACCGCCTCGTACAGCTCGATACCCGCGTCCAGCTGTGCCTGGGTGAAGCCTTCGGCCAGCAGCGCATGCTCGGGCAGATTGGCCGGGCGCTTGCAGTTGTTGCACAGCCGGCGCGCCAGGCGCTGGGCGATCACCAGCGTCACCGAGCTGGTGATGTTGTATGGCGCGATGCCCATGTTCATCAGGCGCGCGATCGTCTGCGGCGCATCGTTGGTGTGCAGCGTGGACAGCACCATGTGGCCGGTCTGCGCCGCCTTGATCGCGATCTCGGCCGTTTCCAGGTCGCGGATTTCGCCGACCATGATGATGTCCGGATCCTGTCGCAGGAACGAGCGCAGTGCCGCCGCGAAGGTCATGCCGCGCTTGTTGTTCTGCTGCACCTGGTTGACGCCGGGCAGGCGGATTTCCACCGGGTCTTCGGCGGTGGAGATGTTGCGCGTCTCGTCGTTGAGGATGCCCAGCGCGGTATACAGCGACACCGTCTTGCCCGAACCGGTCGGGCCGGTCACCAGCACCATGCCGTAGGGCTTGTGGATGGCGTCCAGGAACAGCTTCTGCTGGTCCGGCTCGTACCCCAGCTTGTCGATGCCCAGCTTGGCCGCGCTGCCGTCCAGGATACGCAGCACCACCTTCTCGCCGAACAGGGTCGGCAGCGTACTCACGCGGAAGTCGATCTGCTTGGTCTTGGACAGGTTGAGCTTGATGCGTCCGTCCTGCGGCACGCGCTTCTCGGCGATGTCCAGCTGCGCCATCACCTTCAGGCGCGCGGCGATGCGTTGGTTCAACTTCACCGGCGCGCGCGCGACCATCTTCAGCAGGCCATCGATGCGCAGGCGCACGCGATAGTCGTCTTCATAGGGCTCGAAGTGGATGTCCGAGGCGCCCTTGCGGATCGCGTCCACCAGCACCTTGTTGACGAACTTCACCACCGGGGTGTCATCGCCCTTGGCATCGATGCCGGCGTCGCCGCCCCCGGAAATGTCCTCGTCACCGCCGGACACATCCAGGTTACCAATGCCATCGTCGTCACCGCCCAGCGCGTCGCCCAGCGTGTCATGGCTGGCATGCCACTGCTCGAGCGTGCGACGGATCTGGTCCTCATCCACCAGGATCGGCTCCACCACCAGATTGGTGTGGAACTTGATCTCGTCCAACGAATGGGTCGGGTTGCTGGTGCCCACGAACAGCTTGCCGCCGCGCTTGAACAGCGGCAGCACGTTGTGCTTGCGCAGCAGCTCCTCGCTGACCAGGCTCATCGCGTTCTGGCTGGCGTCGAACGTGGACACGTCGAACAGCGGCATGCCGAACTCGACCGCATTGGCCGCCGCCAACTGGGCTGCCCCAACCACCTTGTTCTGCGCGAACCAGGTCGGCAGCGGCTGGCGGGCCGCAGCGGCCCTGGCCATGGCGTCACGGGCAGAAGCCTCGTCCAGCGCACCATCCTGGACCAGGCGACGGGCCAGGCCGGTGATGCCGACGAGATTGGCGGTGGTTACGGCGTTCATATGGATCCTTGGCTCATCATGGGTCAGACAGTGCGGCGCGCCTTCCAGGGGCACCGCACAGGGCAGCAGAACCTGCCGCGACCCGCTGGCCGACGACGACGCCAATCCTTCAGCATGACTGCCTCGCCCGGCACTCCCAGCCCGGCAGGCACGATCCTGACTCCCCCCGGGATGATAGCCCCGTCAACGGTCCGCCAACATCCCTTCTGGTCACATGTTCCACATCGCCTTCATCTGCAGCGACTCCTCAGACTACTTCAGGTTGGAGGAGATCTGACCCATGCCTTTCCTTCCGCTCCTTCCCCGCCCCATTCAGGCACCGCAGCGGAGTACCATTGCACCGGGGAAAATGGGGACACACTTTGAATCAGCTCAGCATCATCCTGCCGGCCAAGAATGAAGCCGAAGGCCTTCTTCGCACGCTGCCGGAACTTCGTTTGCAGCACCCACTTGCAGAGATCATCGTAGTCGATGACGGCTCCACCGACGCCACCGCAACAATTGCGCGGGAACAAGGTGTTCGGGTGCTTTCCAGCCCCTATTCGATGGGCAACGGTGCCTCGATCAAACGTGGCGCGCGTGCAGCCAGCGGAGACATTCTGGTATTCATGGACGCCGACGGGCAGCATGATCCAGCCCACATCCGGGCATTGCTGGATAAGCTGTCCGAAGGCTACGACATGGTCGTCGGCGCTCGCGACAGCAGCGGCCAAGCCAATGTTCACCGCGGCCTTGCCAATCGATTCTACAACTGGCTGGCCAGCCATATGACCGGCTTCAAAGTAATGGACCTGACTTCGGGCTTCCGTGCAGTACGCGCGCGACGCTTCCGCGAGTTCCTGCATTTGCTGCCTAACGGATTTAGCTACCCAACGACCAGCACCATGGCATTCTTCCGAAGCGCCTACCCTGTTGCCTATGTCCCCATTCCTGTCGCGAAGCGTGTGGGGAACGGTAGCCACATTCGTCCGATCAAGGATGGAATCCGCTTCCTGCTGATCATCTTCAAGATTGCCACCTTGTACTCTCCCCTGAAGCTGTTCGCACCCGTGGCGCTGGCCTTCTTCCTTCTGGGCTTGGGTTACTACGGGTATACATTCGCGACCATGCATCGCTTCACCAATATGAGCACACTGCTGTTCAGCGCATCGGTGATCATCTTCCTTATCGGTTTGGTATCGGAGCAGATCACCGGCCTTACCTACCTTGCATCGCGGAAGGACTCAACCGAGTGACTGAGGGAGGCATGCAGACCGCCTCTCTTCCGGGGCTGCTGGTCGTGGCGTCCACCTATCCGCGGTGGGAAGGAGACACCGAGCCTGGGTTCGTGCACGCCCTCAGCCGGCATCTGACCGGTGATTTCCGGGTCACTGTGCTATGTCCTCACGCTCCTGGCGCCGCCACCCAAGAGAAACTGGACGGTGTACAGGTCATTCGCTATCGCTACGCGCCGGAAGGCATGGAGCAACTTGTCAATGGTGGTGGCATCACCTCCAACTTGCGCCGCCGCCCTTGGATGCTTGCACTGTTGCCCACGTTCCTGCTGTGTCAGTGGTGGGCATTGCAACGCGAGCTGCGGCGAAATCGTCACGAAGTGCTGCATGCACACTGGATCATTCCGCAGGGACTCACAAGCGCGCTGCTGCCAAGACGCCTCCGCCCCCCGATGCTGATTACATCTCATGGCGGAGATCTCTTCTCTCTGAAGGGACGGCTTCTCTCGGCCGTGAAACGATTCTCCCTAGCTCGCGCACAAGCGGCCAGCGTCGTCAGTCAGGCGATGGTGGCACCCTTTCGCGCATTAGCGGCGAACCTTCCCTTGGCGGTTTCGCCAATGGGCGTGGACCTTCAACACCGCTTTGTCCCCTCCCCAGTGAAGCGGGCACGTAACGAACTGCTGTTCGTCGGACGACTGGTCGAGAAGAAGGGATTGACGTACCTGATTGATGCTTTGCCACTCGTTCTGGCTCGTCATTCCCAGGTTTTCCTCACCATCATCGGACACGGGCCGGAACTACCAGAACGGGAAGCTCAGGTGGCAGCATTAGGTCTGCAAAAGCACGTCCGTTTCGTCGGTCCGGTGACACAGAACGCGCTTCCCGCCTACTACCAACGTGCGACTACGCTCGTCGCTCCCTTCGTCGAGGCCCGCAACGGAGATCAGGAAGGGCTTGGATTGGTTACTGTGGAAGCTCTCGGTTGCGGCTGCCCGGTCGTGACCACGGACGTGCCGGCAGTACGTGATGCATTTCCAGCAGGCCCGCCTCGCTATCTGGCCACGCAACGATCCTCAGCTTCGCTTGCAAGCGTACTCATCGAACTGCTGAGTGCACCGGAACAGGCGCAAGCGTGGGCGCACGCACAACGACCTGAGCTGGTAGCTCGCTTCGACCATTCGCAAGTCGCCGCAGACTATGCGAAGCAACTACGCGCCATCATGGAGCCCCAGAATGTCCGCTAGGCTACCGCGCCTTGGCAACCTTGCTAGGACCTCGATCCTGGTGATGTTCTGGCAGGGCATGCGGATGGCGTGCTTGGCTGCATGGATCATCCTCGGCGCTCGCGTTTTGGGGGCAACCAACTACGGCCTGTTCTCCGGCACGGTTGGCACTGCCTCCGCTCTCGCCGGTTTGGTTGGGCTCGGCGGCGGCATGCTGATGTATCAGTACAGCATTGCCGACCACACGCAGTTTCCCCGCTACTGGAAGCAGAGCCTTCTACTCTGCGCCGTGAGCGCAGCCCCGCTTTCCCTGACATTCTCGCTATTGGCCGCAGGCCTAATGCCGTGGCCCGCACTCAGCCTTGTCGCGATTTCGGAAATCATTGCATTCCCTATCGTCACCAATGCCGCATTTGCCTTCTCAGCCAATGATCGCCTGGGCTGGGCGGCTGGCCTTCCCGCATTGAACGCAGCCATGAGGCTTGCGGCGATCTGCATCTTCGGTCTTCTACCGGTCGACCACGATCTGACGGTCTATCTGATGCTGCATCTGACCTCTTCGGCATGCAGCGCGGCGCTGGCCCTAGTACTGGTACGGAGAATATTGCGCCCCGGCCCAGCGAAAATGCAGATCGGAAGCAGTGATCTGGCGCATGGCACGGGACACGCCGCCGCATGGAGTTCCGCCGTCGCCGTTACCACCGTGGACAAATCGTTCGTCCTGCACGCAGGTGGAAGCGAGATAGCCGGTTTGTACGCTGCGTGCTATCGCATCGCGGCGGTGATTGCCATGCCACTGGATGCAATGGTCATGTCCGCGATGCCGCGCCTGTTCCGGGCGCAACGAGTATCCCCCCAGTATCGGCACCTGATAGTTGCGATGATCCTGGCCGCGACAGGGTATGGAATGTTGGGGAGCCTCGTGCTGTGGTGTGCCGCCGGCGTCTTGCCTTCGCTGCTCGGCATGGAGTTCGCTGCCGCAATTCCGGGCCTACGATGGATGGGCCTGTTCATTATTGGTTACAGCCTGCGCCAGATCGCCTGTCATATCCTGATTGGACGCGGCATGAAAATGTACCGGTTCGTCATCGAGACTCTCGGGCTGATAATAATGGCTTTGATCGCTGCAGCCTGGATTCCTGCACACGGCCTGTTGGGAGCGGTCTGGATGATCATCCTCGCCGAAACACTGATGGCGGCGGCCGCATGGTTGACGGTAATTTTCAGTTCTGGCCCTGAAGTCGCTCACTTGCCGAGTTGAATATCTCCAGATACGCCGCACAGGCTACGTCGATGGAGAACGCTTTGCTCCGTTCGCGGAGAGTTTCAACCGCCACCCGCAGCTTTCCATCCAGCACATTCCGCATGGCATGAGCCAATGCACGGGCGTCCCCCACTGGCACCAATTGACCAAACTGGCCGCCTCCCAGGACTTCCGAAGGGCCGTGCGGGCAATCGGTAGCAATCACCTGCACTCCGCAGCTCATGGCCTCGACCAGGACATTGCCAAACCCTTCGTAGTCTGATGGCAGCACCAGCGCTGTGCTTCGGGCCATCCAGGGAAGCGCATCCTCCACCCGCCCCGGCAGCGCGCAGTCACCCTGAATGCTGCTCCCCTCAATCCACTGGGCCACGCGCACACCTTCTGGCCCTTGCCCCAATATGAGCAAACGAGCCAGATGCGTGGCTCGCACTAGCTGGAATGCCTCCCAAAGAAGATCGAGGCGTTTCTCCGATGAAAGGCGCCCTGCATAGATAAAAACTGGCACATCATCATCCGGGAAGGGCCACGCCTGCGATATGAGATTTTCCTGCATCTCATCCATACGAACCAACGGATTGTGGATCACTCGTATGCTGGAATAAGGAAGGTTCAGCTCAGACGCCATATCTGCCGCCAACGCGGCAGAAACAGCAACCAGCCCTTGGGATCGCGTCAGCGTGACCCGCATCGCCCAGCGAATCAACTCCAGTTTGGCTCTGACGAACCCACGAGCCCGCCGTCTTGGCCCTGACAGTGAAAGATGCTGAGCCACAACGACTGCCGTCGAGGGATAAAGAATGCGGCGCCAGAAGGTGATCCATACCGCAATGTCGTTGGAGGTGGTGACCACGACGTGTGGTCGCTCTCGCCGGATGCGCCAAGGCAATCCAAGGAGCATCTGCCAGGCCCCGCGCGGAGCGATGAAGGTTACTTCACCGTTATCACCCGGCCCATTCAGATCACGCCCAGCAATGATGCTCACCGAGCACGTTCTCTCCTTGAAGCCACGGGCGAGGTTCAACTGCACACGCTCCAGTCCCCCGGCTTCCCAGCGACTAGCCAGTAGCCAGATCATGCAACCTCCAAGGCTCGAACCGGCCCTGCGAAGCAGATCACATCCTGATAGTCCCGCAGATCCTGAACATCGATTCGAACCAGCCGCCGCCTCGTCTCCAGGCGATAGAAGCGGTAGCCCAATGGTGATAACAGCTCCAGAATCTGCCGACTATGGTACCCAGCCGCCAGGCTGGAGCGCTCCTGTACTTCCACTGCAATTACCGGCAGGAAGCGTCGTAGCGTTTCGATGCCACCTTCCAGGCAGGGCAACTCACCGCCTTCAATGTCGACTTTCAAAAAATCCAACCGCGACAGGCCAATACGCCGTGCGAGTTCGTCCAACGTTGTGATGTCGACCACTCCAATGCGATTGTCGACGCCCTCGGTTCCATGCAGGCTTCCCAGTCCCTGATGAACTTCATTCACATCATGCTGCCCGCAGGACGCATAGATCGCCTGCCGGCCAATTTTTCCCGCCAAGCCCTGCTGATGGACATGCACTACCCCCTGTAGCCCATTGCGCCTTATATTCAATCGCAATTCGTCAGCAATCCCGGCTATCGGCTCCAGTGCGACGACATGGCCCCCACTGCCCACTCGATTCGCGCAGACCAGGCTAATCTCCCCGATATTGGCTCCCACATCGACCACGGTCATGCCCTGCTCGAGTAGATGGTCGAGGAGGGAGACGAGGCGAAGGTTGTAGTAGCCCATCCAAAACATGCGACGCTGCATATGTTCGGCCAGATCGAGGGTCATCATGAACCGGCCATCGAAGTCGCATATGGTCTGCCGCCCCTGGGCGTGACGGAACAGGCGGCGCAGCATGCTCTGCACCCAGCCCGGCTGCTCCCCAAGGCGCAGATGATTACCCACCTGTCTTAGCGCTGTTGCAACTCCCATGCCCCACCCCGTAGGTGACTTTCCACCTTCAACTAGCCCATGATGATGCACTACCCATCTGATTTTCCATACAGGTCCGTCCATGCATGTCCTCATGCTCTGCAAACGGCAGTACACCGGACGCGACCTTATCGACGACCGCTACGGTCGACTCTGGGAGATCCCGGAAGCACTTGCACGCCGTGGGCATGCCATCAGCGGAATCGCACTGAGCTATCGGCATCGAGATTCCGGGAATTTCCTGTCTGCGGCAGGGGTTCAATGGCGTTCCATCAACGCTCTTTCACTCGAGACCATCCAGTTAGAACGTGCAATCAGGCGACTTCACCAGCAGCACCCTATCGATGTCCTCCTGACAAGCTCTGATGCGCCATGCACCGTGCTCGGTGCAAGCTTGGCGAAGCACATCCATACTCCTCACGTTGCAGATCTCTACGACAATTACGAATCTTTCGGACTCAGCCGGATCCCAGGCATGCGCGCCGCGTTCCGTCGCGCATGTGCGGGCTCAAAGGCAATCAGCGCAGTAACACATGCCCTGGCTGATCACGTGAAATCCACCCTTTCAACACCTGTTCCAGTACATGTCATTGGCAACGGGGTCCGCCGGGATCTGTTTCATCCGATCGACAAACGTGTCAGCAGGGAGATGCTTGGTCTTCCCGTGAAGGCTCGCCTGATTGGCTGTGCCGGCGCCCTCGATCAAAGCAGGGGGATTGAAGATCTATTCCGAGCATTCCAGGCACTTTCAGAGCGCCACCCCGACATCCACCTCGTCATTGCCGGCCCCAGGGATGCCACCCTTCGCCGCTACCCACATCCCAGGATCATCGATTTCGGCGTCATCGGCTGGAAGCAGGTCCCGTTACTAATCAATTCACTCGATGTATCAGTAGTCTGCAATCGAAATTCAGGGTTTGGGCGATTCTGCTACCCATTGAAGCTAGCGGAATCGATTGCCTGTGATGTGCCGATCGTCGCCTCAGACGTTGGTGACACACGGCGGATCGGCGGGGGCGCAATACGCGCATACGCCCCCGGCGACATCAATGATCTCGTAGAATCCATCGATCTTCAGCTTCAGATGCCGCTTTCCAATACCGCCCTGAGGGCCTTCGACTGGGAAGAGCGAGCCATTCAGATGGAAGCGCTTCTTCTAGAGGCGACACGCTCAAATCACCCCTGAACTCTCGTTCAAGCCCCGGGACCGGACTGTCGTCTAGCGACAGGATGTGGGCACATACCGGGCGTCCAACCCTCCACAAGACCAGTTCACCGCCCCGTTGGTATCGCTCGCGGTAAGAACTAGTGTCTGTCCGGCGACCTTCGCGCTGGCCGAAGAAGCAAAGGCAACCGAGATCGATCCGGTACCGTCAACGGTCACCGATCGGACGAATTTTCCGGATACCGACCCTGGAGCAGCCATGCCCGCGGCGCGATTGTCGGCAGGAAACTGCCCATGGTCGGAGTAGTAGGTGGCTATTGCCTCCTTGGCCCCGGTCGACAACGAGAGCCCCTCAGCTACCTGTCCTCGAGCAACATAGTCCTGGTAGGCCGGCAGCGCAATTGCCGCCAGAATGGCGATGATAGCGACCACGATCATGAGTTCGATCAAGGAAAATCCACGCTGATTCATGTACTACTCCCCTGTTGTTTGTTGGCTCGCCACCAGCCAATGCTCCAGGCCCTCAATGTCCCGGTCATATGCATGGCGATGATTGACGGCTCGCAGGATCCCCAATCCTTGCCTAGCCTCACTGACCTGAAGCAAGTTCGATGCCAACCCCATCCTCAACAGCCACAGCCGACATCCCAGGTCTTTCGGTGAGATTTGCACGGCCTCACGAATGAGCCTCATCGCTAGATCCGGGTCCCTCATTACGTTGAAGGCGTAGTTCGAGAACACCACCCGGACCCTCGACGAGCGGGGATTCTCTGCAGTTGCGGTCGACAACAGAGCAAACAGCACCTGCTCTTCAGCTGGCCTGCACCCCCCCTCAACCCGGCATGCAACGATCGCTTCAAGCGCCCCGACTTCCTGTGGTCCCAATGACCGCCTGGATATCTTCCGCTCAAGTGCCGCCCATACCTCCGGGAGCTGCGCCCGCCCTTGATTCGACTTGAGAATGATCAGTGCCTGCTCGGGAAGTGGCGAACTGCCGGGCAATGAGGCCGCATGTGTGAACTCCTTCTCAGCCAGGGCCCAGGCCGGGGAAGCAGGATCGGCAGGGGCCGATGCCAGCAGTGCTCGTCCAAGTTCATAACCGGCCCGCGAAGAATCAGGATTACGGTTGGACAACGTGAGAGCAAGGCGCATCGGATCTGCCCACGTCTGCACCTGGATCCACCCCATGGCCGCAACAAAAAGTAGCAGGACTCCCCCTACCGTACGGCGTGCCTCAACGGTCCACCTTTGCATCAGCGCCCCCAGTGGTTGCACCAGAGCAAGAGCGACACCCGCGATTGCCAGGTAATTCCGATGCTCGAAAGCCAACTCCAGCGGCACAACGTTACTGGTCAGCAAATGGCTGGCAAAGAACCATCCGATGCCAAGTGCCGTCAGGGGCCAGCGCTTGCGCAGCCCCCAGGCCGCTGTCAGCAGCGCGACCAGCGCCAGCATCGGGACAATGAAAACAGTTGAACGCCAGGATGGGGGGACCTGCGCATTGTCGTAATAGAACTTCAACGACTCAGGCCAGGGAAGCATGATCTGCTGAAGGTAGTTCAACAAAATCGCCGGCTGCGAATACAACCGGCCTGCCAAGCTGAAATCACGTGCGGAGTAGCGCTCCGGCACCAGGGCGCCAGGCAGAATCACTGCAAAGTACAACAGCGCCGCCCCTGTGGCCCCAAAAGCATACAGAACGGACAGTGCACGGGCGCGCGTTCCATCCGGATTCCGGAATTTGAGGAGAAACACCTCAATCAGCAGTGTGTAAACCGGGATCAGTATCGCGGTCTCTTTGAAGGCAAGGCCAATCCCGGCTCCGACTACAGCACCGCACCACCAGAACAACGCTGCCCGGGAACACGGAACGCTGCTGCGCGCCTTGAGATAACAGAGAAGTGCGATCAGGGCACCCGTCGCTCCTCCCATCTCCATGCGTTGCACAACGTAAAGAACGGTAGACACCTGCAATGGATGAACCATCCATGCGGTGGCGACCATGAAGGCCGTCAAGCGCACCTGTGACGACGACATGCTGAGCACTCGCCCGATCAGCCCGGACGCCAGAGCAAATACCAGCATTGAATTCAGGAGGTGCAGAGCCAAGCCCGTCACCTTCATCGGCCAAGGCGCCAAGCCGGTAAAGTAGTAGTTGAGGCCGAAACTGAGCAGCGCCAATGGGCGGCCCACGTCGCCCGTGACCCCGTTACCCATGACCTGCGCGATGGAAGTAAAGTCCAGCGAGGTCAGGCGCCAATCAGGATCGTCCACCAGATTTGGAAAGTCATCAAATATGAATCCCCCATTCAAGCCATTCCAATAGACGCCCACTCCCAGCAACGCCAGCAGGACAAGACCCGCCAGGGGCAGCAGTCGCTGCGCAGGCACACTTCGCATCGAATAGAACTCCCCTTGCCCCAAAAAAGAAAGGGCCGCAGAGCGGCCCTTTCCCGATACCGCTATGCCGTCTGCGCGATTAGCGGCAGGACGACGGACGGTACTTGGCGTCGATGGTACCGGAGCTCTTGCAATCCCAGGTGATCGAGCCGCCCGCATCAGCCGGAGTCAGCACGAAGGTCTTGCCTGCAACCTTGGAGCTAACCGAACCCGAGCCCTTCATCATTGCGGTAATTGCACCACCGGTGCCAACAGTCACGCTGGTCACGTACTTGCCGCTGATCGACGAGGCGCCAGCCAGGCCAGCCAAGGCATTGGTGGTCGGGAAGGCGCCCTTGTCGGCGTAGTACTCGGTAACAGCGGTCTTGGCGCCCGAGCTCAGGGTCATCGCTTCGGAAACCTGCGAGCGTGCCACATAGTCCTGGTAAGCCGGCAGCGCAATGGCAGCCAGGATGGCGATGATCGCAACAACGATCATCAGTTCGATAAGGGTGAAGCCCTTCTGTTTCTTCATTTGGTACATCCCCAAGATAAGTGGTGGTTGATTTCAGAAGTCAGGATCGGTCTGACCAGTGGCCAGCTGAGCGGGTCCTGCCCCCTGCGGGTGGATCAACGCAGGTTGCGTGCCAACCCCGGCACGCCTCCCCCTGGATTTCCCCGCGCCCATGATGGCAGCTATTTCACGGATGGGAACCCCCCGGGTGCGAATCTGCGATGGACGCGGCAATGTGACGCAGTACGTCACCTTTGGTCGGCACCCGGCACGAATTCGCATCATGAGCCCCTTGGCAACTGCCCATACGGGCATGAACCCGCTACCATCGACGACTAGACGCCCGCCTGGGGATGGCGGGTCTTGGGGAGCCGATATGTCTGTCAGTCGCAGTGCGATCAAGAAGGAGCCCGTGGCGCGCAGCACCACGGACCTGCAGCCGTTTGTCTGGGTGGGGACCGACAAGCGGGGTGTAAAGATGAAAGGGGAGCAGGCCGCGAAAAACGCGAACCTGCTGCGGGCCGAGCTGCGCCGCCAAGGCATCACCCCGGGCATGGTTAAGCCAAAGCCCAAGCCACTGTTCGGAGCAGCCGGCAGCAAGGTTTCGCCGAAGGACATTGCTTTCTTCAGCCGTCAGATGGCGACGATGATGAAGTCCGGTGTGCCGATCGTCTCAGCGCTGGACATCATCGCCAGCGGGCACAAGAACCCACGCATGAAGAAGATGGTGGACGGCATCCGCACCGATATCGAAGGCGGATCGTCCCTTCATGAGGCGATCAGCAAGTATCCGGTGCAGTTCGACGAGCTCTATCGCAACCTAGTGCGTGCGGGTGAAGGCGCCGGTGTATTGGAGACGGTGCTTGATACCGTGGCCAACTACAAAGAGAACATCGAAGCCCTGAAGGGCAAGATCAAAAAGGCTCTGTTTTACCCTGCAATGGTCATTGCGGTGGCGCTCTTGGTCAGCTCGATCCTGCTGATCTGGGTGGTTCCACAGTTTGAAGACGTTTTCAGGGGATTTGGTGCCGATCTGCCTGCCTTTACTCAGATGATCGTAGCCGCATCCCGGTTCATGGTCTCTTGGTGGTGGCTGATCGCGATCGTCGTCATCGGCAGCATCGTCGGCTTCACCATGGCCTATAAGCGCTCGCCAAAGATGCAACACGGGATGGATCGCTTGATCCTGAAGGTGCCAGTCATTGGCCAGATCATGCATAACAGCTCGATCGCACGCTTTGCCCGTACCACCGCTGTGACCTTCAAGGCCGGCGTGCCGCTGGTAGAAGCCTTGGGTATCGTGGCAGGCGCCACCGGCAATACGGTTTACGAGCATGCCGTACTGCGCATGCGCGACGACGTCTCGGTCGGTTACCCGGTCAACATGGCCATGAAGCAGACCGCCCTGTTCCCGCACATGGTCATCCAGATGACCGGCATCGGCGAAGAGGCCGGCGCCCTGGACGCCATGCTGTTCAAGGTGGCCGAGTACTATGAGCTGGAGGTCAACAATGCCGTTGACGCCCTGAGCAGCCTGCTCGAGCCGATGATCATGGTGTTCATTGGTATCATCGTCGGTGGCCTGGTCATTGGCATGTACCTACCCATCTTCAAATTGGCATCGGTGGTCTGACACATACATGGCATTTCTCGACCAGCATCCCGGCCTCGGCTACCCCGCCGCGGCCGCCCTGGGGCTGCTGCTGGGCAGTTTCCTCAACGTCGTCATCCTGCGCCTGCCCAAGCGGCTGGAGTGGCAGTGGAAGCGCGATGCGCGCGAGGTCCTGGAGGAACCGGACTTCTACGAGCCCCCACCACCGGGGATCGTGGTCGAGCCCTCGCACTGCCCGCACTGCAAGCACAAGCTGAGCTGGTACGAGAACATCCCGCTGTTCAGCTGGCTCATCCAGGGCGGCAAGTGCCGCCACTGCAAGGCGCCGATCTCGCTGCAGTATCCGCTGGTCGAGGCCCTGACCTCGGTGCTGGTGCTGGCCTGCGTCTGGCAGTTCGGCTTCGGCTGGCAGGGCTTCGGCGCCATCGTGCTGACCTGCTTCCTGATCGCCCTGTCCGGCATCGACCTGCGCACCCAGCTGCTGCCCGACCAGCTGACCCTACCCCTGATGTGGCTGGGCCTGATAGGCAACATCGACAACCTCTACATGCCGGCCAAGCCTGCATTGGTCGGCGCGGCGGTGGGTTACCTGTCGCTGTGGATGGTCTGGTGGCTGTTCAAGCAGCTGACCGGCAAGGAAGGCATGGGTCACGGCGATTTCAAGCTGCTGGCCGCCCTCGGCGCCTGGTGCGGGCTGAAAGGCATCCTGCCGATCATCCTGCTGTCGTCGGTGCTGGGTGCCATCATCGGTTCGATCTGGCTGTACACCCGGGGCCGTGACCGCGCCACGCCCATTCCGTTCGGCCCCTACCTGGCCATCGCAGGCTGGCTGTACTTCATGTGGGGCGCGCCCGTGGTGGAGCAGTACCTGGTGTTGAGCGGACTGCGCTGAGGGGAATCCCCATGAGCCGGTATGTGGTGGGCCTGACCGGCGGCATTGCCGCCGGCAAGAGCGAGGTGACCCGGCGCTTCGAGGCGCTGGGCATCGTGGTGGCCGACGCCGATCTGGCCGCCCGCGCGGTGGTTGCTGTCGGCAGCCCTGCACTGGGCCGCATCGCCGAGCGCTTCGGCGCCGACATGCTGCTGACGGACGGCAGCCTTGACCGGGCGCGCTTGCGTGCCCACGTATTCGCCGATCCGGCCGAACGGGCCGCACTGGAAGCGATCACCCATCCGGCCATCCGCCTTCTGATGCAACAGCAGTGCGAGCAGGCCACCAGCCCCTATGCGATTGCCGCCATTCCGCTGCTGACCGAGGTCGGCGGGCGGACCGCCTACCCGTGGCTGGACCGGGTGCTGCTGGTGGATGCGCCCGAAGCCGTGCAGCACGCCCGGCTGATGCAGCGCGACGGCATCGACGCCGCACTGGCCGACAAGATGATCGCCGCCCAAGCCAGCCGCGCGCAGCGCTTGGCACTGGCCGATGATGTGGTGGTCAACGATGGCCACCCGGAGGACCTGCAGGCGCAGGTGGAAGCGCTGCATGCGCGGTATCTGGGGTTGGCTGGGGGCTGAGGCGTGATTGCCGGCCAGCGGCCGGCACTACCGAACAGCATCCACGCATGGCGTGGATCTACCCGGCGCCAGCGTGGAACTGCTGTAGAGCCGAGCCCATGCTCGGCTGCGATCATCAAGCCGAGCATGGGCTCGGCTCTACAAAGTGTTCTGCATCCACGCATGGCGTGGATCTACTCCAGCTGCAGGCGCGCATAGCGGGCCAGTTCTCGTGCGCCAAGCAACAAACCGTCGACGACGTCGGGGCTGAGCTGCTGGTGCGCACCACCCTGCTCGCGGGCCGCCTCGGCGGCGTGCAGCACCTGCATGAGTGCATTCAAGCCGGCCAGGGTGCGACTGAGGCCGGCCATGGTGGCCGCCTGTGCCGGGCTCAGTCCCTCCGCTTCCAGCCGTCGGCCGTCGGCTGCATCGCGCCCGTCCATGCGGGCCAGCAGCGTGGGCAGCAGATCCTTGGGATCATCGAGCAGGACTTCGATGCGCTCGGCGACGTCGGCCGGCAGCAGGTCGGCGGCTTCGCCGATCAGGGCGTGCAGCTGGGGGAACAAGGGGCGTGCGGACATGGTGAATCTCCTCGCAGACGACGAGCCACCTGCGGATGCAAGGTGGCGGACGGTGCGGGTTGGCGTACCGGAGATCCGACATTCAGCAAAAAGACTCCAGCGGATTCTGATGAATCCCCACGCACCGCCCGCCGAAGCAAGGCACGCGGTGCATTTTCAACGACGGACCGAGGGGTCGTCGAAGAGTGCTGAATGTTGGTTTTTTTCAGGACGCCAATCCCGGCCAGGGCACCTGCCCCGGCCGACCCATCTGGCCATCACGCAGCACCGTGATCTGTAAGGAAATTCTCAAGCCGCAGTTGGGTGTACGAATGCGTGCATGCGGACACGCACGCGGCGTGGCGGCGATCACGGTGATGTCGTGTTGGGCTTCTGGCCCATCACGACTGCAAAGCTAATTTGATGGCACAAGCGACACAGGGCGCAACACGAACCCGGTGTAGAGCCGAGCCTATGCTCGGCTCCGGGAAGCCACCGCAGCCGAGCGCGGGCTCGGCTCTACAAACGTGGAGCACCCACCAAAGTGAAGGCCTTTACAACGGCTTCGGCGAGAATGTCAGGGTGGCGATCACGCCGCGCTCGCCACCGGGGCGCACGCTCACCTGCCAGCCATACAGATCGCACAGGCGGCTGACGATCGACAGGCCGATGCCACCGCCCTGCGAATGGCCGGCATGCGTGCCGCGATAGCCGCGCTGGAACAGCTTGGCGGCATCCTCTTCGCTCAGCCCCGGTCCGCTGTCGGTCACCGACACCGAATTGCTGCCGACAAAGACGCGCACCTCACCATCCTGCGAGTACTTCACCGCGTTGCCGATCAGGTTGCCCAGCGCCACCGACAATGCGGCTTCCGGCGCATCGATCACCAGGTTGCGCTCGCCTTCCAGTGCCAGTTCCAATGGCTTGCCGCCCAGCTGTGCGCGGTGGGCATCCAGCAGCTGTTCGGCTACGCGCGCGACGTTGCTGGTGCCCTGCCCTCGTTCGTTGCGCGACAGCAGCAGCAGCGCGCCGATCAGGTCGCTGCACTGCTGTTCGGCACGCTGGATGCGCTGCAGACGCTGCAGCACCTTCTCATCCAGGCCGGGCCGGGTCAGCAGCAGCTCGGTGGCGCCACGGATCACCGCCAGCGGCGTGCGCAACTCGTGGCTGACGTCGGCGTTGAACTCACGGTCGCGCTGCACCACTTCGGTCAGCCGCGACGAATAATCATCCAGCGCCTGCGCCAGTTGCCCCACTTCGTCATCGGGGAAACGTGGCGCCAGCGGCTCGGGCTCGCTGGTGCCGCCGCGATAGGCGCGCAACCGCGCGGCCAGGTCCGAGACCGGCTTCATCACCTTCGAGGCCGACCACCAGCCCAGCACCAGCGACAGCAGGCTGAACACCAGCACCGACAGCACCAGCGCGCGGTTGAGCTGCTGCCCACCGCGCACGCTGTCGGTCATGTCGTAGGCCAGGAATGCCCAGGCGTCAGGCGTCTTGCGTACGGCCAGCTTGTAGGAATAGCGCTGGCCGCGCTCGTCCACGCCGCCCATGTTGTACAGGCCATCCTTGAACTCGTACCAGTCCGGCTCTTCCTCGCGCAGCGCCTCGAACTTGTCAGGCTTGATCAGGCGCGCACGCATCTGCTGCACGGGCAGGTCGGGGTTGCGATCCGGGCTCTCGTAGAACCGCCGCACGTACTCGTTGATGTTGCGGTTCATCACGTCTTCCACCAGCTGGTTTTCCACGCGCATGCGGGCCCAGTTGGTGGCGAACGCGAACAGTGTCGTCAGGCAGAAGCCCAACAACACGAACGAGACGATGATGCGGCTGCGCAGGCGCCGCCGATACGGCGAACGCCGGCGCTCCCCCTTGGTTGCCACGGAATCAGGCTTCCGGGGTAGCGATGCGGTATCCGATGCCATGGCGGGTCTGGATCAGCGGCACTTCAAACGGCTTGTCGACCACCGCACGCAGGCCGTGGATGTGGACACGCAGAGAATCCGAGTCGGGCAGCTCTTCGCCCCAGACGCGGGTTTCCAGCTCCTGGCGGGTGACCACGGCCGGCGCGGCTTCCATCAGGGCCTGCAGGATCTTCAGCGCGGTCGGGTTGAGCTGCAGCAGCTTGCCCTGGCGGCGCACTTCCAGCGTGTCCAGGTTGTATTCCAGATCGCCGGTTTCCAGCACGCGGGTCTGCACGCCTTTGCCCCGGCGCGACAGCGCGTTCAAGCGCACTTCCACTTCCTGCAGCGCGAACGGCTTGATCAGGTAGTCGTCAGCGCCGGAATCGAAACCGGCCAGCTTGTTGTCCAGCGAGTCGCGGGCGGTCAGCATCAGTACGGGGGTCTGCTTGCGCGCTTCGTTGCGCAGCTTGCGGCAGACTTCAATGCCGTCCATGCCCGGCAGGTTCAGGTCCAGAACGATGGCGTCGAACTCGTGGACCACCGCCAGGTGCAGGCCGGTCACGCCGTCGGCGGCGAAGTCCACGGTGTGGCCACGATCCTCAAGGTAGTCGCCAAGGTTGGCGGCGATGTCGCTGTTGTCTTCGATTACGAGAATGCGCACTGGGACCTCTGGTTCTTGAAGGGTCGTCGGGGGGCCAGGCCCACCTGCTCAGGATGCCCCTGTGCGGGTGGACGCGACGTCTACCTGCTGAACGATACAGGTTCCATTCTTAACATTTCGTACCGGAGGGACGACACCGGCAAACGCCCCCGGGGCGAGCGCTCAGCGGCTGATGCGCTGCTGGTCGGTCAGCGCCCGGCGGCTGTCTTCCTGGGCCTTGCGACGCTGGGCCACGGTCAGGCAGACGCTGGTCGGCATGTTGCTGCCGGTCAGGCGCTCGCGGCGGCAGATCATGCGGCTGTCGGCCTGGGCGCGGGTCATGATGGTGTTGACGATCTCCTGCTCGTTGAACAGGTCGTTGCGCTCCTGCGGGGCCAGCTCATCCACCTTCTCGCGGCCATTCATCTTGATCCGGATCCGGTTCAGCGCCTGCTGCACGCGGCTCTTGTCCTCCAGCCCGATCTCGCTGTAGTCCTCGCTGCCCATGGCCATTTCAACGCGGCGGATCTGTTCGGATACCGGGGTGAAGGAATCCATCTGCACGGTGTCCTTCTGCGCCTTGGCCTGCACGGTGGCCACCAGGCCGAGCGACAGCATCAGGGCGAGCGTAGTGGCGCGGTACATGACGAGCTCCATGTTCGTCCATGAATAGGGTCTCGACTTTACGGTTCCGCCGATGCGTCCACAAGGGACGCACGGCAGGATGACCGATGGCGGCCTGCGACCGGTCCAACCACGGTTACGGCTTGTAGTTGTTGAAGCGCTGGTTGTCGTTGAGCGTCTTGCGGCTGTCTTCCTGCGCCTTGCGGCGCTGGGCCACGGTCAGGCAGACGCTCTGCGGCATGTTGCTGCCGGTGGTGCGTTCGCGGCGGCAGACCATGCGACTGTCGGCGTGGGCGCGGGTCATGATCGTGTTGATCACTTCCTGGTCGTTGAAGATCTCGGTGCGGTCCTGCGGGCTCAACTGCTCCACCCGTTCGTGGTCGCCCATCTTGATCTTGATGCGGCCCAGCGCCTGCTGCACGCGGCTTTTGTCTTCCAGACCGATCTCGCTGTAGTCCTCGGTGTTGATCGCCGTCTCAACGTTGCGGATCTGTTCGGCCACCGGTGCGTTGGCGTCGAACTTCACCTGCCCTTTCTCGGGCTTGGCGTGCGCGGTGGTGGCCAGTGCCAGGCCCAGCATCAGGGCGAAGGGGGTCATGCGCTGCATTGTTACCTCCAGGTTCTTCCATGAGTGGAACATCGGCCCTGCGGTGCCACCGATACGCCGTTACGGCACCCCGGTGGACCGAAAGGCGGTGCGGTCAACGCCCAGCGGGCGGTGGGCTGAGCGTGTTGTAGCTGCGCTGGTCGTTGATCAGCGCCTTACCTTTCTCTTCGATCCGGCGCCGTTCGGCCACGGTCAGGCAGCGGCTCCTGGGCATGTTGCTGCCGGTGGTGCGTTCGTACCTGCAGATCTGCCGGCTGTCATCAAGGCCACGCGCCATCAGGGTGTTGATGCGTTCCTGCTCGTTGAAGACCTCGGCCTGCAGCTGCGGCGGCAGCTCCTGCACTGTCTGGCGTTCGCCCAGGTGCTGGCGGATACGCGACAGCGACTGCTGCACCTGGCCGCGATCCTCCGCAGACAGCTCGGCGTAGTCGGGGGCGGCCAGCGCGGCTTCCACCTGGCGCATCTGCTCGGCGACCGAGCCCTGCCGGTCCATCTGTACAGCGACTTTCTCCGGCTTGGCGGCAACAGCGCCAGACAGGCCCAGCAGCAACGCGATCGTCATGATGCGGTACATCGCCAACCTCCCGATCCATCCCGGAACGAAGGGCCAACTCTACGACCGTCACGCGGCCTCCACAAGAGACCTTGGGCACAGAGCCGACAGGCATAAAAAAGGCCCAGACGGTGCACCCGCCTGGGCCTGAAGTCGTATCCCGATACCGATCCTGCTGAGAGGCAGAGCTGCGGTTCGCTGAAGCCTACGCCGGGGCCGATTAAAGCCTCGTTAAAGCCCCGGATCATTTACCCATGAGAATCACAACCCCATGAATAATCAGGTTTTTTTGATCTTCTCTACGTGTTCGATGATGCGTGTGGCCACGTCGACCCCGCAGGCCGCTTCGATGCCTTCCAACCCGGGCGTGGAGTTGACCTCCAGCACCAGCGGGCCGCGCGCGGAGCGGATCAGGTCCACGCCGCACACCGACAGGCCCAACGCCTTGGCCGAACGCACCGCCACCTGCTGCTCGGCGCGGCTGGCCTTGGCCGCAACGGCGGTGCCGCCAGCGTGCAGGTTGGAGCGGAAGTCACCCTCCGGTGCCTGCCGCTGCATCGACGCCACCACCTGGTCGCCCACCACGAAGCAGCGCAGGTCGGCGCCCTTGGCCTCGCCGATGAATTCCTGCATCAGGAAGTTGGCGTACAGGCCGCGCAGCGCTTCGACGATGCCGCGCGAGGCACTGGCCTTCTCGGTCAGGATCACGCCGCGCCCTTGGGTGCCTTCATTGAGCTTCACCACATGCGGCGGCGGGCCGAGCATGGACAGCAGGTCGACGGTGTCATCGGGGTTGTCGCCGAACACGGTGACCGGCATGTCGATGCCCTTGGCCGCCAGCAGCTGGTGCGCGCGCAGCTTGTCGCGCGAACGCAGGATGGCATCGGACGGATTGGGCGTGCGCGCGCCCATCAGTTCGAACTGGCGCAGCACGGCGGTGCCGTAGCGGGTGATCGAGGCACCGATGCGCGGAATGACCATGTCCACACCGGTCATCGGCCGGCCCTTGTAGTGCATGGAAAAGCCATCGGCGGCGATGCGCATGTAGCAGCGCAACGGGTCGAGGATGCGCACGGTATGGCCGCGCGCGCGCGCCGCCTCGACCAGCCGACGGGTGGAATACAGGGAGCTGTTGCGGGACAGGATGGCGAGCTTCATCGCGGCGGGATCGGTCGGCAGGCGCGCAGCATAGCGCGGGCGTGTGGCGGGCGGATGATGCCCACAAGAATGACCTGAACTGACCAGGGTCTCTCTGCGCGAGCGCGGCACAATCGTACCCCGCTCCCCCCAGGAGAGCTGCCACGTGCCCTCCGCCAATGGGCGGAGGGTACAGGCTCTGCTTCCTACTCGCTCTTCCTATACGCCCCGACGCCATATCGGCCATTTGAGCTCCGGGTGCCGATCGGCACCCGGGGCATCCTTCAACATGGATAATCCGCGACCTTCAGATCATCAGATCGATGCAATCAGATTCACTCTCTGCGCTTGCTCAATAGCCGATGGCGTGAGTGCTGCGGCGGACCCACTCTGTGCCATTGCCGCAATCAGACTATTCAACTCGACGTTACCCACAGTCCGGCCATCTGCAAAACTCAGGACCTCGATCTGTGCACCGATGGAGCCAAACCAACCGCTGAAAGTAACCGAGTCGGCCTCTTCAGCGAAGCTCAGCTGAAGATCATTGCCCTGCCTGAGGAAGCGTGCATCACCTGATCGCAGCCCCTCTCCAAGCACCAGCGTATCAACCGAGTCGCTGGCGTACTGGCCGGTCTCCACGATCGTGTCATGACCATCGCCCTTGTTGAACAGGTAGGTATCGCTCCTGATGCTACCGATCAACGTGTCGTTACCGATACCACCGGCCAGGATGTTGCGGTCGGAGGTTGCCACCACGCTCAGCGTGTCATTGCCGGCGCCACCGTGCAGCTCGTTGCTGCCCAGTCCACCGTCAATGACATCGTCGCCTTCTCCGCCCAGGATCAGGTCGTTGCCGTTCCAGCCAACGATCTTGTCATCTCCGGAGGTGCCCAGCGTGGTCAGCTGCGCCCGGATGTTGGCCGCCGTCCACTGGGTACCGTCGGCAAACACCAGCTTCTCGATGCTGGCCGACGCGTTCTCGCCCAGAGAACTGGTCAGCCAGTCCTTCAGCCGCACCGTGTCACTGCCGCCGGCAAAGCTC
>NZ_JAXBQT020000003.1:50445-136189 GCF_047520755.2 Stenotrophomonas sp. FR010
AATAGCCGATGGCGTGAGTGCTGCGGCGGACCCACTCTGTGCCATTGCCGCAATCAGACTATTCAACTCGACGTTACCCACAGTCCGGCCATCTGCAAAACTCAGGACCTCGATCTGTGCACCGATGGAGCCAAACCAACCGCTGAAAGTAACCGAGTCGGCCTCTTCAGCGAAGCTCAGCTGAAGATCATTGCCCTGCCTGAGGAAGCGTGCATCACCTGATCGCAGCCCCTCTCCAAGCACCAGCGTATCAACCGAGTCGCTGGCGTACTGGCCGGTCTCCACGATCGTGTCATGACCATCGCCCTTGTTGAACAGGTAGGTATCGCTCCTGATGCTACCGATCAACGTGTCGTTACCGATACCACCGGCCAGGATGTTGCGGTCGGAGGTTGCCACCACGCTCAGCGTGTCATTGCCGGCGCCACCGTGCAGCTCGTTGCTGCCCAGTCCACCGTCAATGACATCGTCGCCTTCTCCGCCCAGGATCAGGTCGTCACCCTGCCATCCTGTAAACGCACCACCAGTGTCACCGACATAGCTCGTCAACCGAGCTCGGATGTTGGCTGCCGTCCACTGGGTACCATCGGCAAATACCAGCTTCTCGATGCTGGCCGACGTGTTCTCGCCCAGTGAACTGGTCAGCCAGTCCTTCAGCCGCACCGTGTCACTGCCGCCGCCAAAGCTCAGCACCACATCACGTCCTTCGCGCAGAACCCGCACATCGGTGGCGGACAGGCCTTCGCCCAGCACCAGCGTATCAACCGAGTCGCTGGCGTACTGGCTGGTTTCCACGATCGTGTCGTGACCATCGCCCTTGTTGAACAGGTAGGTATCGCTCTTGCTGCTGCCGATCAACGTATCGTTGCCGACGCCACCGGCCAGAATGTTCTTGTCGGCAAGGAAGTGAACCTTCAGCGTGTCATTACCCGCTTCACCGTAAAGCTCATTGGTACCGCCGCCACCATCGATCAGGTCATTGCCAGCGCCACCGCGAATCAAATCGTTGCCCAACCAACCATCAATGACGTCATCACCATCCGACCCCAGCGTAGTCACCTGCGCCCTGATGAGTTCGGGGGACCATTCAGTTCCGTCTGCAAAGAGGAATCGCTCAATTCCAGCATAGCGCGCCTCCTGCAGGCTTTCGGTCAACCAATCCTTCAACCGAACTGAGTCCTCTCCTTCTCCGAACAAGAGAAGGATATCGCGCCCCTCACGCAGAACCTTGAGATCCTGAACCCTCAGACCAACGCCAAAAACGAGTGTGTCAATCGAAACGACACTGTATTGGGCTGTTTCCACGATCGTGTCGTGGCCATCCCCCTTATTGAACAGGTAGGTATCACTCTTCGCGCTGCCAATCAGAACATCATCGCCAGCACCGCCGGCCAGGAAATTCTTGTCAGCTCCAAAGTGGACACTCAACGTGTCATTTCCACCCCCCCCATACAGGGTGTTGCTACCTTTCCCGCCTTCGATCAAGTCATTCCCTGCTCCGCCCCGAATTTCGTCATTACCATCGCCGCCATCAAGCACATCGTCTCCCGACGTGCCTAGAATGACGTCGTCGGCGGCACCTCCCACAGCAGCAATACCATTCAGCACACCGAGGAGCCGGTTTGCAACCGCGGTGAATTCATCCGCATCGGGCGCGCGCGCGCCCATCTCCTCGAGTACATCCACCCAGTTCCAATCCAGTGGCATGTATGCGGCAAGGCTGCGGAGATCAAGCAAATCCTCCACCGCCGCCGCGGAACCTTCCACCCGCAGCTTATCCATCAGGCGCTTAACCGCCGCGCCCGTGTCGACGACCACTTCAAGATCTTCATTGAGTCCAAACCTGAGATCCTGGGCATAGTCGCGCAAGCGCGTGTCGAGCATGATGGCCGTATACAAGCCCATCTTCAGTGCCTCATAGCTTTTCAGCAGATGAGTAGTCTGAGGCTGCGAGAGATCGACATCAAAACGCCATTCCCCATCAATCTTAACCGGCTGCCACGACCTGTTCTTTGTGAACAGCCCTTCGTCACGCACCTCAAAGAACAGTTCACCATTGAACTTCTCAAGAATAGAGAGAATCTGTGAGATGTCTGCGGTCCCCCAATCCAAAAGAAGGCCCTTGACGGTCAACCTTGGACGATCGACACCGGCCTGCTGATATTCGAGGCTTGACTTCATGCTTGACGTGCTGGACCAAGCCAGCAGCACCTCGTCCAACGCATGCAGAGCCTGGCTGCGAGAATAGGTGGAATCGATCTTGTTGATGAGATCAAAGATGCCCGGGTTGAGACTGACGGCCTCCCGCAGATCGCGCACCATGCCAGACCCTTGAAGATTGGCTACCCGCTGTGAAAGATCGCTCAGTGGTACCTTTTCCAAAAAGTCGCGATGAAAATTATTGGACGCCAGCAACAGATCCGCGGTAATCCCCGAGGTACCATCGATACGCTCGAAACTGCCATAGCTGTCAACTGTGTTGCCGTTTCCAAGACTCTGGTTCTGCGTTGAAGTAGCGTCAACCGAAATACTGCGGATGCCGAGATCCCGCAATGAGAACAGCTCATTCACCTGACTTACACCATCCTGGTTTAAGTCCCGCCAAACCTGAAGCAATGCGAAGGCCTCGTCGGATTCATCCACTCGGCCATCACCATTCTGATCCAGCGTCGCCAGCGCACGCAGCCCTGCAGATCGCGATGAACTCTGTCCCGGTGCGAGCCCAGCTCCCGGCGTGTGATCACCGAAAAGCTCAGAACCATCGTCAATCGTGCCATTTCCATTGCGATCAAGCACCAGCATGCCGTCGTCTGCACTGATCCAACCCGTACCCTCACGCACCGCGTTGCCTTCGTGGTCAAACAGCACACGACCATTCGCCGCAACGGTCTCGATACCATCGCCATCGAGATCCAGGACCAGTGGATCAACCGGGCGGGTCCAGCCCTTGGCATCCTGGAAATTCTCACCCGTCGCATCCCGATATTGGTCATTGATCTCGCGATCGCGATGACGCAGGAAGCCGTACGCGTCGCCAAGCAACCCGTGCGACCCGAGGCCCCCAAGCTCCGGATCGAAAAGATCATCCATCGTGAAATCTTCGTAAAGCGGGATGTCGTAACTGCCGAGCATCTTCCCGTCCAAAGTCAGATCGACCTGGGCGGAAGGAATCGGCGGAGCAAACGGATCCGTCGGGTGAGGCCTGAACTCGCCATTGGGAGTCAACTTCAAGCCGATCTCAGCGCCACTTGGCGTCCGTAGCCCCAGCGTTACAGCCTGCCCAGAGACGACAAATCCGCTATCGGTCGAGTAGGCATAGTCAGAGGATGCCCCTACTGACCCTCGGCCGTGGCTCACGGAGGCAGATGCCCCTTCCACATCGAATGTGGCCTTCCCCCCTAGCTCCCCGTGCTTGTAGGTCAAGGTAATCGAGCTACCGTCGTACTCGAAATTGAAGCCATTGATCTTTGACGCCATTGCCTATCTTCCTTTAGCGGTTGTTACGTCCTGATTGACTCGTCGTGGATTTCCAACACCAGCATCCACTTTGCTTGATAGCGTGCAGAGGTCGGCACCGTTCGGATCGCACGATCCAACCTTCCGACTTCAGTCTAAGAGGCTGCAGTTGCAGCCGCGCCCCCCCGTCCATGCTCGCGGTTAACCAACGATCGGCGAGCGTGGCAGAGCCGAAAATTGGTGTCAACGACGGCAGCATGTCGGCGAGCCGCGCACATGTATACCCGGAGAAATTCTTCCGGGATGACCCGGCAATCAAGCAATCAGAGCATCAATCAAGAAGCCCCAGCACGATCGGGACTCATATGCGGGGGGGCGAGCGATTGGGACAAAATTCCAACAGCCGACCAGTTCCTGCTTCAGAGTACTCGCAGGACATGGCGATTCAGATTGATATTCGGATGGAGACCCATTCAGCGCTGTCCACGTACCGCGCGATGCCAGCTCAGAACCCGCGCGCGGATTCACCCAGCGCTGCGATGCAGGCCATCTGCGTGACCGATCCGGCCGAGGTCCCCTCATAGATCTGCCACAGAAGCTGCGCGGCCTTCGGCCCACCGGCGCGACCCAGTGCGCGCACTGCCTCCAGCTGGCGGGAGGTGCCGGCGCCAGAGTTCCTGTAGATCTCATGAAGGCTGCCGACGACGTCGTCCTTCGTTTCCATGCGCTGCGTTCCGTGTAGGAAATGCGGCAACGCTAACCGGGCGCGTATGGCCGTGGATATGAAACTAATCAGAAATGAAGAAGGCCGCTGATGAGCGGCCTTCTGTCTACACGCGTGGCGTGATTGGAGCGGGCGATGGGAATCGAACCCACGTCAGTAGCTTGGGAAGCTACAGCTCTACCATTGAGCTACGCCCGCAGTGCGCGGTGAAAGTCTATGCGGTTGGGCCGGTGTTGCGCAATGGCGGCCACCGCATCCGCGAGGGGTCAGAGCCCTTTCCTTGCGGAAAGGGATCCGACCCCGGCGGTTGCTGCTTAGAACGTGCCGCTGAAGTTGGCGAACAGGGTGGCGTCCTGCGCGCGCTTCTGGCCGGTCGACGCGCTCAGGCCGAAGTTGCTCTGCAGCCCGAACAGTTCGGTGCGGGCACCCAGCACGACGGTGGCGTAGTTCTTGTCGAACTTCAGGCCTGGCACGCGGTAGCTGCCCAGTTCAGGCAGGGTCTGCAGCCAGGCGCTGGCCTGCTTGGTGTCCTCGAACTCGTGGTCGTAGGTCACCTGCGCGTACGGCTTGAGGGTGCCGCCATCGAAGCGGGCCTGCCAGCCGATGCGGCCGACGGTCGAATCGACATTCTGGCGGTCGTAGCCCAGTGCGGTTGCCAGCGTGCCGGCCGCGGCGCTTTCGGTGTAACCGTCGATCTTCACCTTCTGCCAGATCACCGAAGCGATCGGGCCGTGACGGAAGCCGCCTTCGGTGCCGAACTCGTAACCGGCGTTCAGGGCGGCGGTCAGGTTGCTGCCGTCCGGCGAACCACCATGCTCACGGGTGGCCGGGCCCAGCTGGACCTTGCGGTTCACGTCATAGGACAGCCAGGTGTAGCTGACCTGACCGTTCACCCAGATGCGGTCGCCGTACCAGCCAGCGAACAGACCGGCCGAGGTGTCCTTCTGGGTGAAGTCGCCGCGGTTGTTGCCGAAGTCGGCGTTGAGGCGACCGAAACCAGCGAAGCCGCCGAACACCATGCCGTCGCGTGCCCAGTCGATACCGAACAGGCCGGCCGGGGCCAGCCCGTCGTACAGGTCGGCGTGGTCGTAGCGCTGCAGGTCACCCCGCACGCCCCCCCACCAGGACAGGCCGTCAGCCGGACGGCCGCCCAGGTGCATGCTGACCTGGTCGGCGCGCGAGCGGCCGATGGTCTGCGCCGAGTGACTCAGCACCTGCTGCAGGCGCGGCGCTTCCAGCACCGACACGGCGTACTGGCCCAGCAGCTGATGGCCGGCGGTGGTCGGGTGCACGCCATCGGCGAACAGGTAGGTGTTGGCCGCATCCGGGCTGACGTAGCTGGTCGGGTTGCAGGTCAGGATGCTCTGCGTCGAGTTGGCCGGATCGATCTTGCAGGCGGTGCTGGTGACGTTGGTGAAGCCGTACATGCCCGGGTTGGCGGTCACTTCACGCAGGATGCTGAAGGTATCGAGCGGAATGAACTCGATGCCCGCCTGCTTCAGGCCACCGTACAGGGCCTTGTTGTAGCCGGCCGACAGTGCGGTGGCGGCGGCGGCATTGGGGCCGCGGAACTGTGGGGTGATGCCCACATCCGGCAGGTTCGGTACCAGCACGTACTGGGCGCCGGCCTGCTTCAGCGCACCCACCAGCGCGATCTGGTCGGTGACCGCTGCGCCGATGATGCCCTGCACCTGGGCCTGCGACGCGCCACCTGCCGCCGCGCGGGTGGCCGCGAACAGATCATTGGCGCCTCCCCATACGGTGTACAGGGCGTTGCCGTCAGCCTTGCCACCGTTCGCGGCAAGGTAGCGGGTTGCTTGCGACTTCAGCGACGGAATCACGCCCAGGCCACCGGCCTCGTCCACCGACACGCGGGCACCGCCGACTGCGTAGTTGTCACCGCTCTGGCCGTTGCCGTTGGCGGCGCCATTGAGGCCATAGTAGTTGGCGACCTGCTGCGACCACACCCAACCCGGGTTGGTGGTGAACTGGCCGGTGACCGGACGCACATCGGCCGGCAGCAGCGGGCGGAAATAGCCGGCATCGGTCAGGCTGTCGCCGAAGAACACGGCCTTGGAATACGGGGATTCGCCTGCCATGGCCGGAACCGCGGCCAGCGCGATCGCGGCCGCCATCAGGGAGCGGATCGGGCGTTTGCTGAGCAGCATGTAAGAAACTCCTGTGGGGATATCGTTGAGGACCCGGCGGACGTACGCCGGCGCACGGTGAATGGTTTCACTGCGCCGCGTTTTGCTCACGCTGCGCCGCCGCATGGATTGTCGCCCGGCAGCATCGGACAACGCTGTGCCGGGGCTGGCGGCCGAGGCAATTTGCAAGTGTTCCGATCCGCGAAGGCCATAGGCGACAATGCGGCGATGAACATCCAGCTCAACGGCGAACCCCGTACCCTGCCCGCCTCGGCGACCCTCCACGATCTGCTGCAGGCCGAGCAGTTGCTGCAACGCCGGGTCGCGGTCGAGGTCAACGGCGAGATCGTCAGCCGCAGCCGCCATGGCGAGCACGTCCTGGCCGAGGGCGACGTGGTGGAGATCGTGCACGCGCTGGGTGGGGGTTGAGGCTGCGCGGGTCTTCAGGGGTCAGATCCCTTTGCCGGTGGCAAAGGGATCTGACCCCACGCTCGACCCCGCCCTCTACGTGACCCCATCTTCAGGCGGATAAGCGATAATCGCGCCATGAACGTTCATGTCTACCCCGATTCGCTGGTGATCGCCGGCAAGACCTATGGCTCGCGGCTGCTGACCGGCACCGGCAAGTTCAAGGACCTGGAAGAAACCCGCCTGGCGACCGAGGCCGCTGGTGCCCAGATCGTGACCGTGGCCATCCGCCGCACCAACATCGGGCAGAACCCGGGCGAGCCGAACCTGCTGGACGTGCTGCCGCCGGAGCGCTTCACCATCCTGCCCAACACCGCCGGCTGCTACACCGCCGAGGACGCGGTGCGTACGTGCCGCCTGGCCCGTGAGCTGCTGGACGGCCACAACCTGACCAAGCTGGAAGTGCTGGGCGACCAGAAGACCCTGTACCCGGACGTGATGCAGACTCTCAAGGCCGCCGAGCAGCTGATCAAGGACGGTTTCGAGGTGATGGTCTATACCTCCGACGACCCGATCCTGGCCAAGCGCCTGGAAGAGATCGGCTGCGCTGCGGTGATGCCGCTGGCCGCGCCGATCGGTTCGGGCCTGGGCATCCAGAACAAGTACAACCTGCTGCAGATCATCGAAGACGCCAAGGTGCCGATCATCGTTGATGCCGGCGTGGGTACCGCGTCGGACGCGGCGATCGCGATGGAGCTGGGCTGCGACGGCGTGCTGATGAACACGGCCATTGCCGGTGCGCGCAGCCCGGTGCTGATGGCCAGCGCGATGCGCAAGGCGGTCGAGGCCGGCCGCGAGGCCTTCCTGGCCGGGCGCATCCCGCGCAAGCGCTACGCCAGCGCCTCCTCGCCGGTGGACGGGCTGATCGGCTGATGACCAATCCTTTTGACAGCGCCGGTTCCAAGGCCCCGCCCAAGCCCTTCACCGTGAGCGAGGGCCGCCGCGAGGTGCGCAGCTTCGTGTTGCGCCAGGGCCGTTTCACTCCCGCCCAGCAGCGCGCATTCGACGAACGCTGGCCGCGCTTCGGCATCGATTACAACGGCCAGCCGCGTGACCTGGACGCCACCTTCGGCCGCCCGGCACACAAGGTGCTGGAGATCGGCTTCGGCAATGGTGCCGCGCTGCGCTTCGCGGCCCAGCACGACCCATCGCGCGACTACATCGGCATCGAGGTGCACGCCCCGGGCGTGGGCCGGCTGCTGAACGCGCTGGCCGAGGACAATGCCGACCACGTGCGCCTGTACCACCACGACGCGGTGGAAGTGCTGCAGAACGAGATCGCCGACGGCGCGCTCGATGAAGTGCGCATCTACTTCCCGGACCCATGGCACAAGAAGCGCCACAACAAGCGCCGCCTGCTGCAGCCGGCATTCGCCGAACTGCTGGTGCGCAAGCTGCGCCCGGGGGGCCGCCTGCACTGCGCGACCGACTGGGAAGACTACGCCGAGCAGATGTGGGACGTGCTCGACGCCACCGCCGGCCTGGTCAACCGCGCCGGCCCGCGGGGCAGCGTGCCGCGCCCGGACTGGCGCCCGCAGACGCACTTCGAGACCCGCGGCCAGAAGCTCGGCCACGGCGTCTGGGACCTGTTGTACGACCGCACCTGACGATCGCCTGAGGACGCCGCGCCCCACATGGATACCGCGCTGACGCTGACCAACGACATGAAGGTCGTGCTCGGGCTGGTCGGCTTCACGATGGCGATGTTCCTGTTCGAGCGCATCCGCGCCGACGTGGTCGCGCTGGTGGTGCTGGTGGTGCTTGGTGTCACCGGCCTGATCGCGCCGGAGGAGATCTTCGGCGGTTTCTCCGGTAACGCGGTGATGAGCATCATCGCCACCACCATCCTCGGTGCGGGCCTGGACCGCACCGGGGCGCTGAACCGGCTGGCGGCCTGGCTGCTGCGGCGCGGCCACGGCGTCGAGCAACGGCTGCTGATGATGACCACCGCCATCGCCGGCCTGAACTCGTCCTTCATGCAGAACCCGTCGGTGATGGCGTTGTATCTGCCGGTCGCCTCGCGACTGGCGGCGCGCACCGGGCTGACGATGCAGCGCCTGCTGCTGCCGATCTCGGCGGCGATCGTGATGGGCGGCGCGCTGACCATGGTCGGCAATTCGCCGCTGATCCTGCTGAACGATCTGCTGGCCTCGGCCAACAACAACCTACCTTCCGGCCTGGCCACCATCGAGCCGCTGCGCATGTTCGCGCCGCTGCCCATCGGTGTGGCGTTGCTGATCGCTTCGTTGCTGTACTTCCGCTACTACGGCGACCGCAAGCTGATCGAAGAGGAAAGCCTGGTCAATGACGGGGTCACCCCGGCGCGCACCGAGAGCTACTTCGCCAAGACCTATGGCATCGAAGGCGATGTGTTCGAGCTGGTGGTGACCGCCGAGAGCCCGCTGGTGGGCATGACCCTGGGCGAGGCCGAGACCCTGCACGATGCGCCGCTGCTGCTGGCCCTGAAGACCGGCAACGACACCCGCCTGGCACCGCCGGCGGAGATGCGCATCTGGGTCGGCAGCGTGCTTGGTGCGATGGGCCCACGCCAGCAGATCAGCGACTTCGCGCAGAACCAGTTCCTGCGCATGTCCTCTCGCCTGAAGCACCTGGGTGACCTGTTCAACCCCAGCCGTGCCGGCATTTCCGAGGCAGTGGTGCCACCGACCTCGAACGTGATCGGCAAGAGTGCGGCCGATCTGCGCCTGCGCAAGGAGCGCGGCATCAGCCTGCTGGCGATCAACCGCGACAAGCAGGTGATCCGCGAGGACGTGCGCGACGTGCAGCTGCGCGCCGGCGACATGCTGGTGTTCCACAGCATCTGGACCGACCTGGCGCAGGCCGCGCGCAGCCGTGACTTCGTGGTAGTGACCGATTACCCGACCGGCGAGCAGCGCCCGCACAAGTTCAAGATTGCGATGGCGATCTTCGCGCTGACCATCCTGATCGCGCTGACCAGCAAGCTGCCGGTGGCGCTGACGCTGATGACCGGCGTGGCCGGCATGCTGCTGACCGGCGTGCTGCGCATGGACGAGGCGTATGCCTCGATCAACTGGAAGACGGTTTTCATGATGGCCGGGCTGATTCCGCTCGGCTGGGCGATGGATTCCAGCGGCGCGGCCGCGTGGGTGGCCGGCCATACCATCGACAAGCTGCCGACCGGCATTCCGGTGTGGGTGCTGGAGGTGGCGCTGGCGCTGCTGACCACGGCGTTCTCGCTGGTGATCAGCCATGTGGGTGCGACCATCGTGATGGTGCCGATCGCGGTGAACCTGGCACTGGCAGCGGGGGGCAACCCGACCGCGTTCGCGCTGATCGTGGCGCTGTCGGCGTCCAACAACCTGATGACAGCCTCCAACCCGGTGATCTCGATGATCACTGGCCCGGCCAACTACACCCCGCGCGAGATGTGGCGGGTCGGCGGCCCACTGTCGCTGATCTACACCTGTGTGGTGGTGCTGATGATCAACCTGATGTTCTGAGGGTTGGGGTTTGTTGGCAGGGCTGCGCCCTGCACCCGCGGAAGCCGAAGCAACAGCAACAGCAACAGCAACAACGTGCATTCCGTGGGATGGCGGGGTAGGTCCGGTTGCGGGGGACGCTGCAAGTACGTCCCTGTAAGCTCGGTCGCCGCATCCATGCGGCTCACGCCCCCGCAACCGGACCCACCCCGCCTTCGACAGTTTCACGCGGCTGGTGCTGGGTACCGACCGTTGGTCGGCACCGATCTCGCTCTGGTAGCTGTCGACCTTGGTCGAGACCGTAGATCCACGCCATGCGTGGATGAATCTCTGGATACCCATTGATGCGGATACCCATTGATCCTGTGGGTGCGAACCTTGGTTCGCACACCGTTGCCTCAAGCCAGGTAAACCTGCCCGTCGCGCACGTCCACCGGCACCGCGCGCAGGCGGTCACCCTTGCACGGGCCGGCGATGCAGTCGCCGCTGTCCAGCGTGAACGAGGCGCCATGCGCGGCGCATACCAGGTGGCCCTCACGGCTCTTCAGGAACTGGCCTGGGGCCCAGTCCAGGCGGCGGCCAGCGTGCGGGCAGATGTTCAGGAACGCGCGCACCTGCGCGCCGTCGCGGTACAGCACCAGCGATTCGGCATCGCCATCGACCACCGCTTCGACCTCGGCAAACGCGCCATCGGCAATGGCATCAAGGGAGATCAGGGCAGCAGCGATAGTCATGGCGAAGGCTCGGACGGTAAACCGGAATTGTCGCATGCCTGCTCAGGTGACTGGCTGCGACATGAACACAAGTCATTGATCCGTAATAAGCACAGGCTATATTTAACGAGTTTTTCACTCAATGACAGTGGCGCGTCCCGATACTCTGTTTTCGCTGATCCCAGCCTATCGAGCCGCCATGTTCAATCGCGCATCCGCCTTCAACCAGTTCCGCACCCTGTTCGCGCCGCGTAAGCCGCGTCATCCGCTGGTGCGCGTCGCCGTGGGCCTGCTTGGCCTGGCGATCCTGGCGGCGATGGTGTTCATCGGTGTGTTCGTTGGCGCGGCGATGATCCTGGTCGGCCTGGCGTGGAAGCTGCTGGCTTCGCGCAAGCCGGGCGTTGCGCGTCCGGTTGACCCGACCGTGGTTGAAGGCGAGTATCGCGTGGTGCGCAAGCCGGTGTTGCCGGCCTCGCGCTGATCCAGGCCTTCCGCGCCCGCTGACGGCGGGCGCCATGCGTTCTAGACTGTGGGCACGCCCTTCCTGGATGCCCGCATGTCCGATGTCTCCGATGTGATCCCTGCCGTAGCCCTGCCGCGTGTACCGGTAGCCGGTGGCGGCAGCTTCCCCGTGCACCGCATCTACTGCGTCGGCCGCAATTTCGCCGACCACGCCCGCGAAATGGGCGCGGCGGTGCCGGCCGCCGATGACCGCGGCCGCCCGATGTTCTTCAGCAAGCCGGCCGATGCGATCGTGGTCGGCCACGACGATGCCATCCCCTACCCGCCGGCAACCGCCAACCTGCACCACGAAGTGGAACTGGTGGTGGCGATCGGGCGCGATGCGCCCACCGGCGAGCTGGCCGTGGCCGACGCCGATGCGCTGGTCTATGGTTACGCCGTCGGCCTGGACCTGACCCGCCGCGACCTGCAGGCCGCGGCCAAGGACAAGGGCCACCCGTGGGACGCGGCCAAGGGCTTCGACGCCTCCGCGCCGATCAGCGAAATCGTCCACGCCGAGGAAGTCGGCGACCTGGCCGCGCTGAACCTGTCGCTGGAGGTCAACGGCGAAGTGCGCCAGCAGGCACTGCTCGACCAGATGATCTGGAACGTGCCGGAGATCCTGCATGAGCTGTCCAAGCTGTGGCAGCTGCGTGCCGGCGACCTGGTGTTCATGGGCACCCCGTCCGGGGTGGCTGCGTTGAAGCCCGGCGACCGCTTCAGTGCCCGCCTTGAAAACGTGGCCGAGCGCCACGGCGTGATCGCCGGCTGACATCACCTGCGCTACCCTGCGCGCTGTCCACTTCCCCACCGGAGAAAAACAACAATGGGAATGCTCACCGAGTTCAAGGAATTCGCTATGCGCGGCAACGTCATCGACCTCGCCGTCGGCGTGGTGATCGGCGCGGCCTTCGGCAAGATCGTGACGGCGCTGGTCGAGAAGATCATCATGCCGCCGCTGGGCTACCTGATCGGGCGCGTGGATTTCTCCAGCCTGGCCTGGACGTTGTCGCCAGCCCGGATCGGACCGGATGGCAAGGAGATCCCGGCGGTGGTGGTTGGCTACGGCGACTTCATCAACACCGTCATCCAGTTCGTGATCGTGGCTTTCGCGATCTTCATCGTGGTCAAGGCGATCAACCGGCTGTCTCGCAAGAAGGAAGCTGCCCCGGCGGCGCCGGCCGAAGAAGTGGTGCTGCTGCGCGAGATCCGCGACAGCCTGAAGAAATGAGGTATCGGGCGCCTATGGGCGCCCCTCCCATCTGTAGAGCCGAGCCCACGCTCGGCTGATCTGCAAAAGGCAGCCGAGCATTGGCTCGGCTCTGCAGAAGCAGGCGAAAGCCCCGCCCCGGCGGGGCTTTCGCTTTGCCGGTCATGGCGGAAAACAGCGTTCGCGCCAGCCATGACCTCCCGCCCATGCGCCGGGCTGAACGACTGTTAAGCTCCAAGGCTTAGGTCCCTTCCCGGAGTTGTCCATGCGTCGCCGCGTCCTTGCCATCGCATCCTCCCTCGCCCTGCTGGCCGCCCCGGCCTTCGCGGCGCCGCACACCACTACCCTGCCCCCGGCGTCGCTGGCCACCGCCGCACAGCTGCGCGACCAGGCGCTGGCCGATGACACCGGCTGGAAGGTTGTCGAGTCGCTCACCACCGAGATCGGTCCGCGCATCGCCGGCAGCGAAGCCGACGCCCGCGCCGTGGCCTGGGCCGAAGCCAAGTTCAAGGCCCTCGGTTTCGACAAGGTGTGGAAGGAGCCGGTGACATTCCCGAAGTGGGAGCGGCGCAGTGAACACGCCGCCGTGACCGGCAGGAACCCGCAGCCGCTGCAGATCACTGCGCTGGGCGGCAGCCCAGGCGGCACCGTGGAAGCCGAGGTGGTGCGCTTCGCCGACCTGGCCGCGCTGCAGGCCGCACCGGCGGGTTCGCTGAAGGGCAAGATCGCCTTCGTCGATTACCAGATGCTGCCGTTCCGCGATGGCCGCGATTACGGCCGCGGCGGTGCGATCCGCAGCAAGGGGCCGTCCGAAGCGATCCGCAAGGGCGCGGTCGGTTTCCTCATGCGCTCGGCCGGTACCGACTCGCACCGCGTGCCGCACACCGGCATCACCCGTTTCGATGAGGGCCTGACCCCAGTGCCGTCGGCCGCGCTGTCGGTGCCCGATGCCGACCAGCTGGCCCGCCTGCTGGCGCGTGGCAGCACCACGGTGAAGATGGCATTGGATTGCGGTTGGGATGGCACCGCCACCTCCTACAACGTGATCGGCGAGATCACCGGCCGCAGCCTGCCGAAGGAAGTGGTGGTGATCGGCGGTCACCTGGATTCGTGGGACCTGGGCACTGGCGCGGTGGATGACGGCGCGGGCGTGGGCATCACCATGGCCGCCGGCCACCTGATCGGCCAGCTCAAGCAGGCACCGAAGCGCACCATCCGCGTGATCGCCTTCGCCAATGAGGAACAGGGGCTGTATGGCGGCAAGGCCTATGCCGAAGCGCACGCGAAGGACGTGGCCCTGCACCAGCTGGCCGCCGAGAGCGATTTCGGCGCAGGCCGCATCTACGCCTTCAATACCGGTTCGCCGAATCCGGACGGCTCGCGTGAAGCGACGAAGCAGATTGCCGAAGTGATGAAGCCGCTGGGCATCGAGTACCAGGCCGACAAGGGTGGCCCGGGCCCGGACGTCGGCCCACTGGCCGCCAAGGGCGGTGCGTGGGCGTGGCTGGCGCAGGATGGCTCGGACTACTTCCACCTGCACCACACCGCCGACGACACGCTGGACAAGATCGACCCGAAGGCACTGGCGCAGAACGTAGCCGCGTACACCGTGTTCGCCTACCTGGCGGCGGAAGCGGATGGCAGCTTCGGCAGCGAGGCCAAGGCGACCACGCCGCCGAACGAATGATGCTGTAGCGTCGGGCCATGCCCGGCGAGCGCAGCGGGAAAAGTGGTGCGAACCACGGTTCGCACCCACCGGGCAATGGCGTGGATCAGAGCCCTCGCCCTTGGCGAGGGCTCTGACCCAGATCCTGCCAGCCTTCCCACACGCTGGTGTTGCGCACGCCCAGCAGTTTCGGGTTGAACAGCGGATCCTTGCCGGCCTGGCGATGCTGCTCGTAGTCACGCAGCGCCGCCAAGGCCGGTTTCTGCAGCAGCAGGATGGCGATGATGTTCAACCAGCTCATCAGGCCGACGCCGATGTCACCCAGCGACCAGGCCACCGTTGCACTGTTCACCGCCGAGTACCCGGTCGCTGCCAGGAACAGCAGCTGGAAGCTGCCCATCACCCACGGCGTCGGCCGATCGCGGCACAGATAACTGACGTTGGTCTCGGCCATGTAGTACAGCGCGAGGATGGTGGTGAACGCGAACGGCAGGATCGCCAGCGCTACGAACGAACGGCCGAAGCCCGGGGGCGCGGATTCCACCGCATGCTGCACGAAGCGTGGCCCGGCCTCGACACCCGGCAGATTGCCCAGTAACAGGCGCGCCTCATCCGGAATGCCGTTCACCGCCGGGTCGTAGACGTTGTACAGGCCGGTGGACAGGATCAGGAAGGCGGTCGCACTGCACACCACCATCGTGTCGATGTAGACCGAGAACGACTGCACCAGGCCCTGCTTGACCGGATGCGAGACTTCCGCGGCGGCGGCCGGATGCGCACCACTGCCCATGCCGGCCTCGTTGGACAGCACGCCGCGACGCACGCCCCACTGGATAGCGGTACCGATCATCACGCCGAACGCTGCGTCCACGCCGAATGCACTGCGCAGCACCAGCATGATCACCTCCGGCACCTTGTCCGCGTTGAGCACCATCACCAGCGCCGCAACCAGCAGGTAGGCCACGGCCATCAGCGGCACCACCCATTCGGCCACGCGCGCAATGCGCCGCACACCGCCGATGAGGATGGCACCCAGCACCACCAGCAGAACCGCGGTGGTGGTCATCACCGGGACGTCCCAGGCTTCGTTCACCGCGCTGGTGATCGCATTGGACTGGGTGCCAGCCAGCATCGCGCCCGCCAGCACCGTCACCAGTGCGAACAGCACTGCATACCAGCGTTGGCCGAGGCCTTTTTCGATGTAATACGCCGGGCCGCCCCGGTACTGCCCCTTGCCGTCGCGATCCTTGTAGATCTGCGCGAGCGTGGATTCGATGAAGGCACTGGATGCGCCAAGGAAGGCGACGATCCACATCCAGAAGATCGCGCCGGGGCCGCCGAAGGCGATGGCCATGGCGACGCCGGCGATGTTGCCGACGCCCACGCGGCTTGACAGCGAAATGGACAACGCCTGGAACGGCGACACGCCGGCATCGGAGCGCTCATGGCGGAACATCAGGCGCAGCATGTCCGGCAACGCACGCAACTGGATGAAGCGCGTGCGCACGCTGAAGTACAGGCCGGCGAGCAGGCACAGCACCACCAGGTAGGGGCTCCAGACGACGCCGAGGATCGTGTTGACGATGGATTCGATGTTCATCGGCGGCCCCTCAGAAGAACATGCCCAGGGCAACCTGGGGGCTGACGATTCGACTGGTGTTGCGGCCCGCCACGCTGAACTCCACGCCGGCGATCAGGCCCAGCGTCGGGCTGAAGTGGTACTCCACGGCCGGCGCCAGGGTGACGCTGCGGCTGGCCGGGCGATGTTCGTCGATACGCTCGAAGGCACCGCTTGCGTTGCGCGCGAATCCACTCAGGCGCTGTCCGGTCTCACGGCTGGCGGCTACTTCCATCACACCTACCCAGCGCGAGTTGAAGCTGTACTCGGCACCCACCGACAGGCCCAGCACCGAGCCGCGGGAGATGTGGCCCTGGAAGCTGTCATCGGTGCCGTAGACGCTGGCCCCGGAAATCGCCGTGCGCGACGGCGCCGGCCCGGCGCTGAGCTGGGCACGCCAGCGCAGCGGACGCTCGTTGCCCAGCCACACCACCTGCTGCATGCCCAGCGCGGCGGTGGTGCGCTGCACGCCGTCGCCCTGCGCATCGAGCGGATTGCCGGTGATGCGGTCATGGCTGCCGGTGCTGAAGCGCTGCACCAGCGCGACCGAGATGGCCGGGCGCGTGCCATCGGCGTTGGGCGCCTGCAGCAGGTACTGCAGGCGCGCGGTGGTATCGCCAGCGCGGAAACCGCTGCTGCGTGCGCTGCCCTGTTCGGCGCGCGATGCACTGAGATTGACCTGGCCCATCACCCGGTCGCTGAAGCCATAGATGATCGGCACCACCGTGGCCCATGCACCGCTACGTTGCCCACTGCGGCGGCGATGGCCGCCATCGTCGTAATGATCGCGACTGTCGATCCGCACCAGATAGGGTTCGATGTACCAGTTGCCCTGCGGCAGGCCGGCCGGATTGGGGGTGATCAGCGGGCCGGTGAAGTTGACACCGTCAAGGCTGCGTTCGTCAGCCGCTGCGTGGGCACTGGCAAGGACGTTGGCCAGCACCAGCAATGCGACGAGGGTACGGCGAGGATGATGCATGACAGCCACTCCTGGACAGCATGGGATGGAATTCCACCCTGCGTCGCCAGAAGCGGCTGACCAATAAGGAAACTTTCAAAACATCATGCGTGCTTGACGCAATTGCCGGCCCCGGAAGGGGTCAGAGCCCTCGCCTGCGGCAAGGGATCCGACCCCGAACATGGCGAGCCGCTGGGGTCGGATCAGCCGCGACGGCTGGCCCATTGCGCCAGCAGTACCGCCGTGGCCGAGGCTACGTTCAGGCTCTCCACCGCGCCGCTGCCGGGAATCGAGACCTGCAGGTCGCACGCCCCCGCCAGGCTGCGGTCCATGCCCTCGCCTTCGGCGCCCATCACGTACACCAGCCGCTCCGGCAGGGACGCGCGGAACACGTCATCCCCGCCCTCGACCAGGGTCGCGGCCAGGCCGAAACCGGCTGCGCGCAGTTGCGCCATTGCCTGAGCGGTCTCCGGCAGCTGCACCAGCGGCACCGCTTCGGCACCGCCTTCGGCCACGCGCGCGGCGGCGCCGGACAGGGCCAGCGTGCTGCCGGCCGGCAACAGCAGCGCCTTGGCACCGAAGTGCGCGGCCGAGCGCAGGATCGCGCCGAGGTTGTGCGGGTTGCCCACACCATCCAGCCACAGCGCCAGCGCCGGGCCGTCACCGACCTGCTGCAGCCACTGCGCCAGCGGCAGTGCCGGGGCGCGCAGCACGTCGGCCACCACACCTTCGTGGTGGGTGGTGCCGGCCAGCTTGTTCAGATCGCCGTCTTCAACCACGCGGTAGCCCACGCGGTTGGCCACGCACCACTTCAACAGCGGCTGCAGGCGCGGGATGCGTGCTTCCAGCAGGTACAGCTTGCGCAGCGCCTGCGGCCGCGCTTCGAACGCAGCCAGCACGGCATTCAGGCCGTACAGACGCAGCTCATCGCTGCCACCGCGCCCACCACCGCCCGTTGCCGGCACTTCCGGGCGCGGCAACGGCGTTGCGCGCGGCGGACGGGCGGACGGGCGGCGGTTGTTCCAAGGGTTGTTCACTTACACACTCTCCTGCTTGCGCTGGCGCCAGAAATCGGCGTTCTTGATGCCCAGGGCATCAGGGTCGAACACCGGATCCAGGCCCAGCTTCTTCTGTCGTTCGTAGTCACGCAGGGCCAGCATCGCCGGCTTCTGGATGATGAGGATGGCGATGATGTTCAGCCAGGCCATCAGGCCGACGCCGATGTCGCCCAGCGCCCAGGCCAGGGTGGCATTGTGGAACGCGCCGAACACCACCATGCCGATGATGCCCAGGCGCAGCAGCAGCACGGTCAGCGGCCGCTTCCTGTTGTGGTTCACATAGCTGAGGTTGGTCTCGGCCATGTAGTAGTACGCCATGATGGTGGTGAAGGCGAAGAAGAAGATGGCCACCGATACGAACGCCGAACCCCAGCCCGGCAGCACCGCTTCCACGCCGGCCTGGGCGTAACCGGCGCCTTCGGGAATACCGGCCAGGCCTTGGAAGATCGGCGCGGCACCCTCCACCGGCGAGTACACGTTGTAGGTGCCGCTGGCCAGGATCAGGAACGCGGTGGCGGTGCACACCATCATGGTGTCGAAGTAGATCGCGAAGGCCTGCACGTAGCCCTGCTTGGCCGGGTGCGAGACTTCCGAGGCAGCCGCCGCGTGCGGGCCAGAGCCCTGGCCGGCTTCGTTGGCGTAGATGCCGCGCTTGATGCCCCACTCCACCGCCAGGCCCATCATGGCGCCGAATGCGGCATGCGTGCCGAAGGCGCTCTTGAAGATGATGCCGAACATTTCCGGCACGCGGTCGTAGTTGATGATCATGATGATGATGGCCATCAGGATGAAACCGGCGGCCATGAACGGCACCACCACCTCGGCGAAGTTGGCGATGCGCTTGACGCCACCGAAGATCACCACGCCCAGCAGCAGCGCCACCACGATGCCGATCCCCAGCTTCAGCGCCTGCACCGATTCCATGCCGAAGGCCTGGCCATCGAGCGGACCGCACAGCGCGGTGCCACGGCAGGCGTTGATGATGCTGTCGGCGATGGCGTTGGCCTGCACGCCCGGCATCAGGAAGCCTGCGGCGATGATCGTGGCGATGGCGAAGGCCAGCGCATACCACTTCAGGCCCATGGCCTTTTCGATGTAGTACGCCGGGCCACCGCGGTAGCGGCCTTCGGCGTCCTTGGTCTTGTAGATCTGCGCCAGGGTGCATTCCACGTACGAGGTGGACGCGCCGAGGAAGCCCATCACCCACATCCAGAAGATCGCACCGGGACCGCCGAATGCGATGGCGGTGGCCACACCGGCGATGTTGCCGATACCCATGCGGCCGGCCATCGACATGGCCAGCGCCTGGAACGAGGACACACCGGCGTCGGATTTCTCACCCTTGACGGTGAGGCGGCACATCTCGAGGAACCCCCGGATCTGCATGAAGCGCGTGCGCAGGCTGAAGAACAGGCCGGCGCCCAGGCACACGAAGATCAGTGCCTTGCTCCAGATGATGCTGTTGATGAAGTGTACGGTTGCTTCCACGCGCGCTCTCTCCAGTCGGCGGGTTGTAAGGACGTCCCGTCGGCTGGAGGGGACCGGTCGATTCTCCCTGATCGAAGGCCGCTGCGGTAGCGCTGTTTTGTAGAGCCGAGCCCATGCTCGGCTTGGCCCCCCGAAGGCAGCCGAGCATGGGCTCGGCTCTACAGCGGCCAGCCCGCGTGTTCACGGCAGCTGCGTGCGTACCCGGGCGAAACGGCGCAGGTCGTGCAACACGCCGCGCTTGTAGACCGCGCAACGCTCCACGCCTTCTTCCTGGAAGCCGTTCTTCTCCAGCACCCGGGCCGAGCCGAGGTTGAAGTCGACCACGGTGGCCTGCAACCTGAACAGGCGCAGCTCATCCATCACCCACGGGGCGAACAGGCCGACCACGCGGGTCATCAGGCCGTGCCCCCAATAGGCCCGGCCCAGCCAGTAACCCAGTTCGGCGGTATGCCCACGCTCGGCCAGCCCCTGTTGGGCACCGACGCTGCCACAGGCCTGGCCGTCGATCTCGATGGCCAGGTTCAGGGTGCTGGGGGCCAGTACGCGGCCCGCGAGGAAGGCCTCGCCCTCCTCGCGCGTGTACGGATACGGGAAGCGGTCGCGCAGGCCGCGCGACACCTCGGCGTCGTTGGCGTGGCGCAGCAGGGATTCCAGGTCGCCGGGCTGCCACGGGCGCAGAGTGAAGCCTTCGCCCTGCAGTGGTGGGGTCAGAGCCCTTTCCCCTTGGGAAAGGGATCCGACCCCGTCGACAGGCCGGTCAGGCATGACCACCCACCGACGGCGATTCCGCTTCCTGCTTCTCCAGCTCGCGCTTCACCGCTTCCGGCGAACGGGTGTACGGCGCCAGCCGCGCGTAGAACGCCGGCACCACGAACAGCGACAGGAAGGTCGAGAGGGTCACACCGAAGATGATCACGATGCCGATCGTGCCACGGCTGGCCGAACCAGGACCACCGGCGACCACCAGCGGGATCGCGCCGACCACGGTGGCGATCGAGGTCATCAGGATCGGGCGCAGGCGCACCATCGCCGACTCGATGATCGCCTCGCGCACGCTGCGCCCATCGTCGCGCAGCTGGTTGGCGAATTCGACGATGAGGATGCCGTTCTTCGCGGCAAGGCCGACCAGCATCACGATGCCGATCTGGCTGAACAGGTTCACGGTACCGCCACTCACCCACAACCCGACCAGCGCGCCGAGTACGCCCAGCGGCACGGTCAGCATGATGGTGAGCGGATGGATGAAGCTCTCGAACTGCGCCGCCAGCACCAGGTACACCACCAGCAGCGCCATCGCGAAGGTCAGCAGCACCGCGCCGCCGGCGCTCTGGTACTCGCGCGATTCGCCCTTCCAGTTCACCTGCGCGTACTGCGGCAGCTCTTCCTGGGCGACGTTCTGTGCCCAGGCGATGGCCTCGCCCAGCGGATAGCCCGGCGCCAGGCCGGCACTGATGGTGATCGAGCGCAGTCGGTTGAAGCGGTTCAGGGTGCCGGCCTCGGCCACTTCACTCAACGTGACCAGGTTGGACAGCGGCACCAGCTCGCCGGAGTTGGCGCGGACGCGGATCGCGGCCAGGTCGGCCGGGCTGGCGCGACCATCGCGACCGGCCTGCACCAGCACGTCGTACTCCTCGCCGTTGTCGACGAAGGTGGTGACGCGACGCGAGCCCATCATGGTTTCCAGCGCCGAACCGATCGCGGTGACCGGCACGCCGAGATCGGCCGCACGCTGGCGGTCAATGTTCACCCGCATCTGCGGCCGGGTTTCCTTGTAATCGGAATCGGGGCCGACCAGGCCGGGATTGTCGGCCATGCGCAGCAGGATGCGGTCGCGCCACTGCGCGATCTCGGCATATTCCGGACCGCCCAGCACGATCTGGAACGGTTGGCCGCCGCTGCGCACCAGGCCACCACCCACCTGCGTGCGTACGCGCACGCCGCGGATGGTATCCAGTTCCTTCTGCAGTTCGTTGGCGACTTCGGGCGTACCCTCGCTGCGCTGGCGCCACGGCTGCAGGAAGATGCTGACGCGGCCGGTATGCATTTCCTCGCTGGCGCCCCAGCCGCCCGGCACGCGGGGGTTGGCACGCACGATCGGCTTGTCCGGGCCGACATGCGGTGCCAGCAGCGCTTCCACCTGCTGCACCTGCTGCACGGTGTAGTCGTAGCCGGCGCCTTCCGGGCCGTCGATCATGATCTGGAACGAACCACGGTCTTCGGCTGGCGCCAGTTCCGACGGCAGCAGCTTGAGCAGGCCCCAGCTGGCGGCCAGCGCAGCCACCATCACCAGCAGGTAGATCCAGGTGCGGTCGACGTGGTGATCGAGCACTCGCCCATAGGCACCCGCAAGGCGTTCCAGGTTGCGGTTGATGAAGCCGTGCAGGCCCCGCGGGGCCTGCCCGGTATGCGGCTTGAGCAGCTTGGAAGCCATCATCGGCGTCAGTGTGAGCGCAACGAACGCGGACAACGCCACCGCGGCGGCCAGCGCCACTGCCAATTCGCGGAACAGTCGCCCGGTGTTGCCCTCCAGGAAGCCGACCGGCAGGAACACCGCCACCAGCACGGCGGTGGTGGCGATCACCGCGAAGGCGACCTGCGCAGTGCCGCGCTTGGACGCCACCAGCGGTGGCTCGCCCAGGTCGATGCGGCGCTGCACGTTCTCCACCACCACGATCGCATCGTCCACCACCAGGCCGATGCACAGCACCAGCGCCAGCAGGGTCAGCAGGTTGATCGAGAAGTCGAACGCATACAGCGCGATGAACGCCGCCACCAGGCAGACCGGCACCGTCACCGCCGGAATCAACGCGGCGCGGAAGCTGCCCAGGAACAGCCAGATCACCGCCAGCACCAGGATCATCGCTTCCACCAGGGTGGCGTAGACGCGGTCCACTGCAGCTTCGATGAAGGTGGTGTTGTCGAAGGCGACGAAGATCTGCGTTCCCTTGGGCAGGGTCAGCGCCACCCGCTCGGCCTCAGCGCGCGCCGTGCGTGCCACGTCCAGCGAGTTGGCGGTGGAGGTTTTGACGATGCCCAGGCCGATGCCGGGCTCGCCGTTGCTGCGGTAGTACGCGCGGCGTTCGGCCGAGGCCAGCTCGATCTTCGCCACGTCGCCCATGCGCACCACGTAGCCGTCGCGGCCCTTGCCCAGCGGGATGGTCGCGAAATCCTCGGGCTTGATGTAGTTGCGTTCCACGCGCAGGGTGAAATCGCGGTCGGTCGACTCGATGCGGCCGGCCGGCAGCTCCACGTTCTCGTTGCGCAGTGCGGTTTCCACGTCGCCGGTGGTCAGCCCGCGCGCGGCCAGCTGGTCACGGTCCAGCCAGATCCGCATCGCATAGCGCTGGCGGCCGCCGATGCGGACCTGGGCCACGCCATCGAGGCTGGAAAAGCGATCGACCACGTAACGGTCGGCGTAGTCGCTCAGCTCCAGCGTGTCCATGGTCGAGGACACCATGTTGAACCAGATGATCGGGTCGGCATCGCTCTCGACCTTGGCAATCTCTGGTGGCCGCGCCTCTTCCGGCATGCGGTCGGCGACGCGGCTGACCGCATCGCGCACGTCGTTGGCCGCCGCTTCGATATCACGGTTGGAGGTGAACTCGATGCTGACCTGCGAGCGGCCGTTGGTGCTGCGCGCGTTGATCGTATCGATGCCTTCGATGCCGGCCAGCGCATCTTCCAGCACCTGGGTGATGCGGCTTTCGATGACCGCCGCCGACGCGCCGGTGTAGTCCACCGACACCGAGACGATCGGAGGGTCGATGGCGGGCAGCTCGCGCAGGGTCAGGCGGGTGAAGGACATCACGCCCAGCACCAGCAGCAACAGGCTCATCACCACGGCGAACACCGGCCGCTGGATGGAGATGTCGGACAGCTTCATCCGCCGTGGCCCTCGGCCGCGACCGGCGCCGGCGCGTCAGCCGGCTTGGCGCCGGAGGCCGGTGCGGCGTCCTTCGCAGCAACCTTCAGGCCCGGGCGCAGCTTGCCGGTGCCATCGACCACGATGCGCTGGCCCGCTTCCAGGCCCTGCCGGATCTCGACCACGCCGGCACGGCGCGCGCCGGCGACCACGTCCACCCGCTCGACGCTGTCGTCGGCCTTTATGCGGTACACGAAGGTATCGCGGCCAACCTGTACCACGGCGATTTCCGGGACCACCAGCGCCGGGCGCTCGGGGCGGAACAGGCGCACGTCCAGCAGCATGCCCGGGCGCAATGCATGGTCGCCATTTGCGAAATCGGCGCGCACGGTCACTGCACGGGTGGCCGGATCGATGCGCGCATCGATGGTGCTGACCACGCCCTCGAAGGTGCGGCCCGGCCAGGCCACGCTGGTGGCACTGACCTTGTCACCAACGCCCAGCGCAGCCAGCTCCACTTCCGGCACCTGGAAATCGACATGCATGTGCTCGATGTCGTCGAGCGTGGCGATGACCGTGGTCGGGGTCAGCAGCGATCCCGGGCTGACCTGGCGGATGCCGAGCACACCGGCAAAGGGCGCGCGCACGCGTCGGTCACCAATGTCTGCCTGCATCTGCATCACGCGTGCCTCGGCGGCGTCGCGGATCGACTTCTGCGTATCCAGCGTGGCGCTGGACACCAGCCGCTGGGCGGCCAGTTCGCGCTGGCGCTTGTACAGCTGATCGGCTTCATGGAAGGTGGCCTGCGCCTGCACCAGTGCGGCTTCCTGGGCCTGCCCGCGCAGCGTCACGATCGGCGCACCGGCAGCAATGTGCTGGCCGCTCTCGAAGTGCACTTTCTCGACGATCTCGCTGACTTTGGCAGTGACGCTGATCGACTCGCGCGCCTTGGCCGTGCCCAGTGCCTGCAGGGTGTCGTTCCACTGCGTGGGCTGCACGACCTGCGCGGTGACCGGCACCGCTTCGCCCTGCCGACGTGCGGCGGCCTCCTGTTTGCCTGCGCACCCGGCCAGCACGGCCAGGCTGAGGCCGAGGGCCAGGGACGAAGCGATACGAGCCAACATGAACGGTCCTGATTGATCCACGGCCGCCGAGTGTAGGCAAGTGCCCATAAAAGCGGTATGTGCCAAGCGTTTACCGGCGTGGAACCAAGGCTGCGATAGCGCCTTGAACCCGTTCCGTGCAAGGCTGCCATGGGCGGTGTCGGCGTGTGTCGGGGTGTATCCAGTGGTGCACCACCGCGGCCGTCATCGTAGAGTCGAACCTGCCCGACCGAGGGCGTCGGGCGGGGACGGATCCTGGCGGGGATCCGGCCCCGTTTTTTTTATGCCCGGCGGATCAATACCGGTAGTTCAACTTCATCCACACGCTGCGCCCCGGCTCGTTGATCCGCACCGGGTCGGCCGGGAAGCCGAAGTCGGCGCTGCCGGCCAGGTTCAGGTGCTCGCTGTAGGCGCGGTCGAACAGGTTGTCGACGCCGGCGCTGAGCTGCAGCTGCGAACTGAAACGGTACGCCGCATTGAGCGCGAAGGTGGCAAATCCAGCGCTCGGCCCGAGGTCCTGCGCGACCACGTTGCCCTGTCCATCTGCGACACGATGCTGATGGGTCACCGCACGCAGCAGCGCACCGGCGCTCCAGCGCTGGCCCTCCCAGTTCGCACTCAGGCGCGCTTCCAACGGCGGCATCTGCGGCAGCGGACGCTGCTGGTCGCGGTTCTCTCCCCAGGCATAGGCCAGCGTGCCGCCCAGCCTCCACTGCTCGGTCAGGCTCACTTCCAACCCGGCCTCGGCACCGGCAATGCGCGCCTCGACGTTGCTGGCCTGGCTCATGCCCATCATGCCGCTGCCGTGGTAGGTGAACAGGATGTAGTCCTGGATCTGCCCGGCATAGGCCGAAACCCAGGCCTGCACGCGCGGTCCCTTGTACTGCAGGCCCACATCGAGCTGGGTGGTGCGCTCGGGCTGCACGCCGGTGAACGCGTTCACTGCGCCGGCCGGGCCATGGTTGGGCGAGAACAGTTCCCAGTAGTCGGGCATGCGTTCGCTGTGGCCGAGGCCGGCGTACCAGGTCAGGCCGTCGGCCAGGTCCTGCTCGTAGCGCAGGAAGCCACTGCCGAGCCACGCCTTGCGCTTCTCGCCGGCCGTTGGGTTGGGCCGGCTGCCCATCATTCCACGGATGGACTGCCGCTCATCACGCACGCTGGCGCGATCGATGCGCAGCCCGCTGATCCAGCGCTGGTCGGTGCCGGCGCCGAGGGTCAACTCGGTGAACACGCCATAGCGGCGGAAGTTGGCATCGGTCACCCAGGCGGCCTGGCGGTAGGTGTCGCGGCCCATGCCCATGCGGCCACGATGGCGGCTGTCTTCGCCGTCCACACCCGCCACCAGTTGCACGTCCTGCCAGCCCCACTCGGAACTGACCCGGCCGCCCTGGGTACGGCGGTCCACGTTCGACGCCATCGGCATCGGCATCATGCTGTTGGGATTCGGCGTGCGCAGCGTGTAGTTGTCCATCACGTGGTCGGCCTCGTTGTAGTACACGTTGGCCTGCAGCGTGTCCCACGCACCCGGCAGGTTGCGCTTCTCGAAACGCGCGGCGTAGCTGGTGCGTTCGAACGCGGCACCGTCCATGCCGCGCCCCGCGTAGCGTGCGATCGCATCGCCGGCACCGGCAGAAACTTCCAGCAGCGTATCGGCATCCGGCGTCCAGCCGATCGCCACGTCACCGTTCCACTTGCGCCACTTCGATGGCACCACATCGCCGTGGCCATCCTTGTAGTCATCGGCTTCGGAACGGTTGCCGCTGGCGCGCACGTAGCCGGTCGGATGGCCCAGGGTCAGGTCCAGCACCTGGTCATTGCGGTTGCGCGAACCGACCAGCGTACTGGCATCGGCACGCAGGCCCGGTTCCTCGAAGCGCGGTGTATCGCGTTCGAAGCGCACGGTGCCGGCCGAGGCACCTGCCCCCCAGCGCACGCTCTGCGGGCCCTTGATGATGGTCAGGCGGTCGAAGCTCTCCGGTGCGATGTAGGACAGCGGGTTGTCCATGCGCGAGGGGCAGGCGCCGATCAGGTTGCCGTCATTGCTGAGGATGTTCAGGCGCGAACCCAACATGCCGCGCAGCACCGGGTCACCGTTGGTGCCGCCGTTGCGGATGGCGGAGAAGCCAGGAACGGTCTTCAGGTAATCGGCGCCGTCACTGGCAGGGACCGGCTGCCGCGGCAGGCGTGGATCGGTCACCCAGTGCAGTGGCGACGAAGGCGCGGCGGCGGTGACCACCAGCGTATCGAGAGTGCGCGCCTCTTCGGCGGGCGCGGCATGGGCGAGCGTTGCAGCTGCGGCCAGGCCAAGAGCAACCGGCAGGCGCACGCAGGCGCCCGCGGGGCGGGAAGTCATTTTCATCGGAACAGCTCCAAGGTACGCACGCGCGCACGGCGCCCGGTCAGGCGTCGTGCGGCAGATTCGACAGGAAAATCAGCGGACGATGGAGGCGCGCGGTGGCCCACGCGCGGCGTGTGCCGGCCAGCGCAGTGCCGGCAGTACCTGCTGTGACCACGGGAATACCAGCCGCGGCCGCCACAGCAGTGGCAACAGCAGCACCAGTACAGCCAGCCACGGCAGCAGGCGCATGGCCAGCACGCAGTATTCGCAGGCTTCGCCATGCATGGCGTGGGGATCGGCCGGTGGGGTCGGACTCCGTTGCCCGTGCAGAGGGCTCTGACCCACTGCGGCAGCGTCGTGGTGCATGTGCGCGTGGTCCATGCCTGCCATCGCCGCGTGGTCCATCGGCGGCGCCTGCAGCGCGCGGCTGACCAGTGGCGCAAGCACCATCAGCAGCGTCGCCAGGACGGCGAGCTGCAGCAGGAGGCGCTGCGGGCGGGACAGGCGGGTCACCCCGCTAGTGTAGAGGCGGGTCCAGGGTTGCCCGTGCGACGAACCGTCGCAGGCGTTTGCGACACCCCGTCGCGGGGGTGTTCGGCAGGGCTGCGCCCTGCACCTGCAGAGACCACGTCCACGGCAAGAGCCCAAGCAACAGCAAAAGCAAAAGCGGTTTCCTGTGGGTAGGCGGGGTGGGTCCGGTTGCGGGGGACGCCGTAAATACGTCCATGCAGGCTCGGCTCACGCCCCCGCAACCGGACCCACCCCGCCTTCGACAGTCTTCTGCGGTCTGTTGAAACGGCTCTTGGGGTCAGATCCGTTTTCCGCAGGAAAACGGATCTGACCCCAGATGCATTTCCATATCTGACAGATTTCATCCACGCATGGCGTGGATCTACCGTGTCGACCAAGGTCGACACCTACCAACAGCCATCGGAATCTGTCAGAGGCGGGGAGGTGTGGGCAGGCAGGACCGTTGGCGCCATGGATGGCGCCATCGAGCCCCCAGGGATGGGTTTACGGCGTGTCCTGCCTGCCCACACCGCCCCGCCGCCCCACGGAAGCCAGCAGTTGCTGTTGCTTCGGCTTTTGCCTTTGATTCGGCAGGTGCAGGGCTGCACGCCCTGCTCGACCCACCTCACACCGTGATGGTCTGGGTCAGCGACTCCCAGGTCGGTGGCACCGGCCACGCTGCGGCCTGGTTGCCATCCAGCACCCTGCGCAGGTCGCGCGGATCAATCTGTGGGGCCAGCACGTGCACCAGCTCCAGCGCGTAATCACGCAGCACGCGGTCGCGTGGCAACACCGCCCAGGCGATGCACTCGCTGATCGGATCCGGCGCCGGCCACGACCTCAGGTCTTCGTCATTGGAACTGACCGCCATCTCGGCCAGCAGGCCTACGCCCAGCCCCGTGCGCACGTAGGTCTTGATCAGGTCGGCATCGAGCGCGGTCAGCGCCAGGTCGGGCACCAGCCCATTGGTGGCGAAGGCACGTTGCAGGGATGAGTTCGGTCGGGTTGAGGATTCGTAGCTGATCAGCGGCTGGCGGGCCAGCGCGGCCAGGTCCGGTGCGCGGCCGGCGCGGTCCAACGGGTGGCCCTTGGGTACCACCACCAGGCGTCGCCAGCGGAACAGCGGCACTGCGATGCCATCGGTTGGCTCACCGCCTGCGGTGCTGATGATGGCGATATCGGCGTCACCCTGGTTCAAGCGGTCCAGCGCGTCGGTTTCACCGGCCTGCTGCAGGTGCACGCTGACCTGCGGATAGGCCTGCTTGATCGCCGCCACCGCCGGCGGCAGCACGAAGCGCGCCTGGGTGTGCGTGGTGGTCAGGATCAGCTGGCCCTGGCTTTCGCGCCGCTGGTTTGCCGCGTACGTACGGATGTTGTTGGCTTCGGCCAGCACCGCGCGGGCACGCGCGATGACTTCGGTTCCGGCCGGGGTAACCGACTCCAGGCTGCGCCCCTTGCGCACGAACAACAGGAAGCCGAGCTCGTCCTCCAGCTGCTTGAGCTGCTTGGAGAGGCCGGGCTGTGTGGCGTGCACGCGCGAGGCGGCCAGCGTGATGTTCAGCTCGGCGTCGGCAATGGCTACCAGGTAGCGCAGCTGGGTCAGCGTCATGGGCAGGCAGGCGGCATGGGGCGGACGTCCACTCTAGGGTCAATTGCCGTCACCAGCTTATAACCAAAGGTTGTTTAAGAAAGGTATCTGGTCATTTCCGGGCGTCATATGCCGGCGCTACGGTCAGCCGGCAGCCGCTGGCCTGAACGGCCAGCCCTCCCCCCTTCGCCCGCCGTAACCCGGCGCGGCCCCGTTTCCGGAGCGCTCCCATGGCCCTGTACGACTCCATCCTCGATACCGTCGGCAACACCCCCATCGTCAGGCTGCAGCGCCTGGCGCCGCCACAGGTTAGCGTCTACGCCAAGGTCGAGTCGTTCAACCCGGGCGGCTCGGTGAAGGACCGCCTGGCACTGGCGATCATCCTCGATGCCGAAGCACGTGGCCTGCTCAAGCCGGGTGACACGATCGTGGAGGCCACCTCGGGCAACACCGGCGTAGCACTGGCGATGGTCGCCGCCGCGCGCGGCTACAAGTTCGTGGCCACCATGGTCGAAACCTTCTCGGTCGAGCGCCGCAAGCTGATGCGTGCCTACGGCGCCAAGGTGATCCTGACCCCGGCCGCCGAGCGCGGCAGCGGCATGGTGCGCAGGGCGGCCGAGCTGGCCGAGCAGCACGGCTGGTTCCTGGCCAGCCAGTTCGCCAACCCGGCCAACCCGGCGTATCACCGCAACACCACCGCTGCCGAGATCCTGCGCGACTTCGCCGGCAAGCGGCTGGACTACTTCGTCAGCGGCTGGGGCACCGGCGGCACGCTCACTGGCGTAGGCGAAGTGCTGAAGGTGGCACGCCCGCAGACCCGCATCATCGCCACCGAACCGGCCGGCGCCGCCCTGCTGAAGGGGGATGACTGGAAGCCGCACAAGATCCAGGGCTGGACCCCGGACTTCGTGCCGGACGTGCTCAACCGCGACGTAGTGGATGAACTGGTCTCGGTCGAAGATGATCGCGCGATCGCCACCGCGCGTCGCCTGGCCGCCGAGGAAGGCATCTTCGTCGGCATCTCCGCCGGCGCCACCGTGGCCAGCGCGCTGGACATCGCTGCCCGCGCTGAACCGGGCTCGGTGATCCTTGCGATGCTGCCGGATACTGGTGAACGTTACTTCTCCACACCGCTGTTCGCCGATGTGAACGAAGGATCCGACGACGACTGGCTGGCCGGCCTGCCGTAACAGCTGGGGTCAGAGCCTTTTCCGTTCGGAAAAGGATCCGGCTCCTTCCCGCTTCAGCCTGCGTGAAGGCGTCGCCCGCCATCGTGCGCGAAGGCCGTTGGATCGCAGCGCGTGAGACGGTCATGACGCAGCATCGATGCCCTGTCCCCTACCGTGGGAACAGCCGGCGCAGATGCTGCGCGGATCACCTCACAGGCAGGAGACGGACGCATGAAGATCGAGGTTTGGCAGGGCGACATCACGACCCTGGCGGTGGATGCGATCGTCAACGCGGCCAATGAAACGCTGCTCGGTGGGGGCGGTGTCGACGGCGCGATCCATCGTGCGGCCGGGCCCGCCTTGCGGGCCGAATGCGAGCAGTTGCCGGAGCTGCGCCCGGGCGTGCGTTGCCCGACGGGTGAAGTGCGCGCCACCGGTGCCCATGCGTTGCCGGCGCGCCATGTACTGCACACGGTGGGCCCGGTCTGGCACGACGGGCAGCGCGATGAACCGGCGTTGCTGGCCAACTGCTACTGGAAGTCACTGCAGCTGGCTGAATCACTGGGCGTGCACTCCATCGCCTTCCCGGCGATCAGCTGCGGCGTGTATGGCTACCCGTTGTACCAGGCCGCGCAGATCGCTGTCACCGAAACACTGGCCTGGCAGCGCAGCCATGCGCAACCGATGCGCATCGTGCTGGTGGCGTTCAATACCGCAACGGCCAAGGCCTACCAGCAGGCGTTGAGCGCCGCCGGGCAAAGTGCTGACAGCAAACCGCGTGGGACGCTGCTGCCGCCGCTGGGTCATGCGGGCCTTGCCGCCGCGCACTGAATCCGGCGGTCAGCGTCAAGGAAAAGGCCGGGCATTGCCCGGCCTTTCCTGTAGCACCGTTGTCCACACTCCCACCGAGTGTGGAACACGTTCAACGGCTGGCAGCTTCCACCGCGGCGGCATCATCGGCCACAGCAGCGGCGGCGTCGGCAGCAGCACTTGCCGCCGAGGCCGCAGCCTCGTCGGCGCTGGCGCCGTCCACCTGCACGCGTACTTCCACCATGCCCGCGCCATTGCTCAGGCTGGACACCTCGACGGTGTAATGACCAGCCGGCAACGCTTCTTCCAGGCGTGCGTTGGTATCGTTGCCACCGTCATCGTCGGTCAGTTCGACATCGCCGCCAACCACGCGCAGCACGGTATCGAGCTGGCCGGAGATCGCATCCAACCGCACATTGGTCGGACGGTCCAACGTCAGCAGGAAGCGGCGGACGCCATCGTTGTCGAGCATCGTGTACACGCTGCCGGACTTCGGCAATGCGGTGCCATCGCGATCGACCAGGTTGCCCGGCAGCTCGATGCGATTGGCCGACAAGGTGAACATGCCACTGACGCCGTCGCCGAGGCCGCGCGCGGTCAGCGTGTACTTGCCCGGCTTCAGTGACAGGGTCAGGCGCGAGTTGATGCTGTCGCCGCCGTCGTCATTCTCGGCATCCACGCCCTGCCCGGAAAGCTTCAGCACCGGGTCGAAGGCATCCGAGACCAGCCGGATCTCGTACAGGCCCGCCTTGTCCACCTGCAAGGTGTAGTCCTGCGAATTGCTGGCCAGCATATCGACGATCTCGCCACTGCCCACCAGCGGCTTGCCGTCATATGGCTTCAGCTTCTCGGCGCGAAGGCGATAAGGGCCGAACGCGGTCGGGCCATCGGCGTTGACTGCCACCTGGTAGGTACCACTGCCGTTGGCGCGGAAAGCCAGCGAGACGTCCCCCTCGCGCTCATAGCCGGTGTTGCTGGTGGATACCAGGCTGCCATTGTTGAACACCGCAATCGAGCCGCTGAGGGCACCAGTAAGCTTCAGGCCGACCAGCTCCCTGTCTTCCAGCTTGATCTGGTAGAGCTGGTGATGGCTGCCGTCGTTGAAGTTGATGCCGCTGCGCGAGGTGATCTCGCCGGAGACCGGCTTGTCGAAATCGAGCGACGCGGCCTTGCCCGCATCCGCGCCGCCGCCGATGCGGTTGCACCCGCCGGCGACCAGGACCGTGGCTACGGCCAGTGTGATTGCTGCCAAACGCATGTTGTTTCTCCTTGGCCTTCCATGTGGTTCCCACGCACCGGCCAGGCGCATGGGGGCGGAAAAGATACCCGCAAAAGCAAACGCCGGCGTGATGCCGGCGCTGCCTTGTTCATCCAGCGATGGGACGGATCAACCGTTCCACTTGCCCAGCGCCGCCAGGCCGTTGTCCCTGGCGCGCTCGTACACGGTCTTCTGGGCAGCAGCGTAGTTGCCCTTCATGTCCTTGGCCCACAGCTTCAGCGCGGCCTGCTGCATGGCGCGGCCGTAGGAGAAGCTCAGCGGCCACGGCAGGTTGCCCAGCTGGTTCATCGCGTTCAGGTGCTCGGTGGACTGCTCGTCGCTCTGGCCACCGGACAGGAACACCACGCCCGGCAGGATCGCCGGCACGGTGCTCTTCAGGCACATCACGGTCGACTCGGCCACTTCCTCGACATCGGCCTGCTCTTCACAGTCCTTGCCGGAGATGACCATCGACGCCTTCAGGATGGTGCCTTCCAGCAGCACGTTCTGCTGGTACAGGGCGTCGAACAGCGAACGCAGGGTGGCTTCGGTGACTTCGTAGCAGGTCTCGATGTCATGATCGCCGTCCATGATCACTTCCGGCTCGACCATCGGCACCAGGCCGCATTCCTGGCACAGCGCTGCATAGCGGGCCAGCGCATGGGCGTTGGATTCGATGCAGGTACCCGACGGGATGCTCTCGCCGATGTTGATGACTGCACGCCACTTGGCGAAGCGCGCGCCCAGCTTGTAGTACTCCTGCAGGCGCTCACGCAGGCCATCGAGGCCTTCGGTCACCAGCTCGCCCGGGCAGCCGGCCAGCGGGTGCGCACCCTTGTCCACCTTGATGCCCGGAATCATGCCGTGGTCGGCCATGTACTTGGCGAACGGCACGCCGTCCTTGGTCGACTGGCGGATGGTTTCGTCAAACAGGATGGCTCCGGAAATGTGCTCGTTGAGCTTCGGCGTGGTCAGCAGCAGCTCGCGGTAGGCGCGACGGTTCTCCTCGGTGTTCTCGATACCGACGCCGGCGAAACGCTTGGCGATGGTAGCGGTGGATTCGTCGATCGCGATGATGCCCTTGCCCGGGGCGACCATGGCCTGGGCGGTTTCAGCCAGCTGTTCGATGCTCATGTATTTCCTGTGGCGGGTGCGGGAAAAACACAAGTATAGCCCCGCGGCCCGTTGCCTCGCCGTGGAGGACAGGATGGAAACGCTTCCAATGTTCGCACCGGACACGCGGTGTCCTGCCGTCGGGGGTCAGGGCCCCTGCGGGGATCCGACCCCGGGGTCGGATCCGCAACGCGGCGCCGGCCCCAGGGCAGCACTACTTACAGGTCGCCCAGGCCGATGGCGCGGCCGTCCTCACCCACTTCCAGCAGGCGCAGGGTATTGGTGGCACCGTGGGTTTCCATGTGCTCGCCACTGGTGAACACGACGCGATCACCGGCTTGCAGCAGTTCCGATTCCACCAGCAGGCGGATGCTGCCGCGCGCGGCTTCGCGCGGGGTCAGGCCGCGGCTGTCGAAGTTGATCGGGAACACATCGCGCATCAGCGCCATCTGGCGGCGCGCGCCGTCATGGCGGGTCACCGCGAACACCGGCGCCTTGGCGCGGAAACGCGACAGGTAACGTGCGGTGCCACCGGATTCGGTCATCGCCACGATCGCGCGCACGCCCACGTGCTGCGACAGGAACATGGTGGCCATGGCAATCGCCTGGTCGGCACGTTCCAGGTTGCGCGGCGACGCGTTGAAGTCGGTCTCGGTCTGGAACTGGCGCTCGGCCCCCAGGCAGATGCGTGCCATCGCCTCCACGGCCTTGACCGGGTAGGCGCCAGCGGCAGTTTCCGCCGACAGCATCACTGCGTCGGTGCCGTCGATGACCGAGTTGGCCACGTCCAGTACTTCGGCGCGGGTCGGGATCGGGCTTTCCACCATCGACTGCAGCATCTGCGTGGCGGTGATCACCACCTTGTTCTGCGCCAGCGAGGCCTTGATGATCTTCTTCTGCAGGCCCGGCAGCTCGGCATCGCCGATTTCCACGCCCAGGTCGCCACGGGCGACCATCACCACGTCGCTGGCCTCGACGATTTCTTCCAGGTTCTCGATTGCCTCGGTGCGCTCGATCTTCGACACCAGCGCGGCATCACAGCCGTGCGAACGGGCGATGTCGCGCGCATCGTTCATGTCCTGCGCATTGCGGCAGAACGACACGGCGATGAAGTCCACGCCGATCTTGGCAACGATGCCGATCAGCTCCTTGTCGCGCTCGGTCAGCGCACCCAGCGAGAGGCCGCCGCCCTGCTTGTTCAGGCCCTTGCGGTCGGACAACACACCATCGTTGAGCACGGTGTTGACGATACGGTCGCCCTGCACTTCCACCACCTGCAACTGCATCAGGCCGTCGTCGAGCAGCAGCACATCACCCGGGCCGACGTCCTGCGGCAGGCCAAGGTAGCTCACGCCCACCTCGCTGGCAGTGCCCGGGCCGGCGTTCTCGCTGGCGATCAGGTCGAAGCGGTCGCCCGCCTTCAGCTGCACCTTGCCTTCAGCGAAGCGCTCGATGCGGATCTTCGGGCCCGGCAGGTCGGCCAGGATGCCCACTTCCACGCCCACGCGGGCCGCAGCGGCACGCACTTCGGCGGCACGCTTGGCCTGGCCGGACGGATCGCCATGGCTGAAGTTCAGGCGCACCACGTTGACGCCGGCGCGGAACAGATCCTCCAGCACGCCCGGCGGGTCAGTGGCCGGACCGAGGGTGGCAAGGATCTTGGTGCGACGCTGACGCTCGAACATGGTGGATGGGCCTCTCCCGGTAAAGAACGGAAATTAGCACATCCTTCACGCCGCATGTATACGGTTACAGCCTTGTGCCGCCTGACTTCGCGGGTCATGGAGCGGGCATCGTCCGGACATACGCTGGCGCAGGGGGGCGGTTCTGTGGGGCCGAGCATGGGCTCGGCTCTACAGGAAGCTAGGCCAGCAGCGTTTCCAGCTGCGCCGGCTCACGTGCCAGCTGACTGGCACCGGCTTCCGTCAATTCCGCCTCTCCGCCAAAGCCCCACAGCACGCCGACACTGCGCAGGCCATGGTGGCGCGCGCCTTCGATGTCCATGCGCCGGTCGCCGATCATCCAGCACCGTGCCGGCTGCACCTGCAGCCGGCGCAGTGCCTCGCCGACCAGTTCCGGCTTGTGGCTGCGCGAGCCATCCAGGGTTGAACCGACGATCTCCTCGAACAGCCCACCGAACGGCAGGTGGGCGAGGATGCGGCGCGCGTGCGGCTCGTTCTTGGCGGTGACCACCGCCAGCAGGTGTCCACGGCCATGCAGCGTGCGCAGCGTGCCTTCCACCTGCGGGTACACCGTGTGCTCGCGCCAGCCTTCGACGTCGAAGCGCTCCCGGTAGTAGCCCACGGCCTGTTCCACCCGCGCCGGTTCGACGAACAACGGCGCGAAGGTGGTGCGCAGCGACGGACCGATCCAGCCCAGCAGGGTTTCCCGCGGCGGCACCGGATGGTCCATCTTCTGCAGCGCATAGGCGATGCAGGCGGTGATGCCCACCTGCGAATCGATCAGCGTGCCGTCGAGATCGAAGAACAGCACATCCTTGCCGCGCTCGGCACTCATGCGCCGCGCGCGTCGAGTGCGGCGACAGCCGGCAGGGTCTTGCCTTCCAGGAATTCCAGGAACGCGCCGCCACCGGTGGAGATGTAGCTGACGTCCTTGGCGATATCGAACTTGTCGACCGCCGCCAGGGTGTCGCCACCGCCGGCGATGGAGAACGCCTTCGAGCTGGCGATCGCGCGGGCCAGCGCTTCGGTGCCCTTGCTGAAGGCTTCGAACTCGAACACGCCGACCGGGCCGTTCCAGACCACGGTGCCGGCCTTCTCGATCAGCTGCGCGTACTGCGCGGCGGTCTGCGGGCCGATGTCCAGGATCAGGTCGTCTTCGGCAACGGCATCGACCGCCTTCACTTCCGCGGCAGCGTCGGGCAGGAACTGCTTGGCGGTGACCACGTCCACCGGCAGCGGAATGTCGGCGCCGCGCGCCTTGGCATCGGCCACGATCTTCTTCGCGGTATCCAGCAGGTCCGGCTCGTACAGGGACTTGCCGACGTTGTAGCCAGCTGCGGCGATGAAGGTGTTGGCGATGCCGCCACCGACGATCAGCTGGTCGACCTTGCCAACCAGATTGGCCAGCAACTCCAGCTTGGTGCTGACCTTGCTGCCGGCGACGATGGCCAGCAGCGGCTTGGCCGGTGCATCCAGTGCCTGCGCCAGCGCGTCCAGCTCGGCCATCAGCAGCGGGCCACCGGCCGCGACCGGTGCGAAGCGGATGACACCATGGGTGGAGGCCTGCGCACGGTGCGCGGTACCGAAGGCATCCATCACGAACACGTCGCACAGGGCGGCGTACTTCTTCGACAGGGCCTCGTCGTCCTTGCCCTCGCCGACGTTCATGCGGCAGTTTTCCAGCAGCACCAGCTGGCCCGGCTGCACGTCGACGCCGTCGACCCAGTCGCGCACCAGTGGAACTTCGCGGCCCAGCAGCTCGGACAGGCGCTGGGCGACCGGTGCCAGCGAATCGGCCTCGCTCCACACGCCTTCCTTCGGGCGCCCCAGGTGCGAGGTGACCATCACCGCCGCGCCCTGCTCCAGCGCGCGCTTGAGCGTCGGCAGCGAAGCGGTGATGCGCTGTTCGGAGGTGATGCGGCCATTCTCGATCGGCACGTTCAGATCCTGGCGGATCAGCACGCGCTTGCCGGAGAGGTCGAGGTCGGTCATGCGGACAATGGACATGGGCAACTCTTTGGCTCGGGGACGGGATGCCGGTCTGCGGCAGACGGCCATTGTATCGGGTGCGGCTGGTGGGAGGGCCGATGCCTGCGGCAGGCAGAGGCGCAGGGCAAATGCAACAGCAACGGCAACGGCCAAAGCGCTGGCGCTTCGTGGTGCTGTGAGTGGGCCGGGGTGGTGTGGGCTGGCAGGGGACGCCGTGAATCCATCCCTGGAGGCTTGGCAGCCGCATCCATGCGGCTGACACCCCTGCCAGCCCACACCGCCCCGGCCTCGACAGGCACCTGAGGTGATGCAGATGGCAAAGGCAAAAGCGGTTTCTGGTGTCGGAGAAAAATGTAGAGCCGAGCCCATGCTCGGCTGGGTCTATCGCGAACAGCAGCCGAGCATGGGCTCGGCTCTACAAAGAGCGCCCTGCCAAGCAGCTTTTGCTCTTCTTTTTTTCTTTCCGTGGGTGGACGCAGACGGAAATTGTCAGAGGCCGGGCGGGGTGGGTTCGCGGGGGTGTCAGCTGCATGGATGCGGCTGCCAAGCCGACAAGGACGTACTTGCGGCGTCCCCCGCGAACCCGCCCCGCCCGGCCAAGCGCTGCTTTTGCTTTTGCTTTACGCGACCAACCGCCCACCCACGAGGGGCTGCGCCGTTCGCTGGAACCTATTCCGAAGGCGCAGGCTTCTGCCGAAGCAGGCTGAGCGCCAGGCCACCCACCACCAGTACGCCCAGGCCCAGCAACGCCCACAGCAACCACGATTTCCAATCGCGCTGCGGCTTCAGCGCCGCATCGCCGGCCAGCGGCTCCGGGCTGCCTTCCAGGCGCGCCAGTGTTGGCTGCCACGAAGGATCGTTGCGCTGCCGCAGTTCCTCGATCAGCACCCCGATCGGCGCGTCCGTGCGGCGCGCGGTCGCGCTGCCCACCGCCAGTGCGTAGGGCGCCGCACCCTGGCTCAGGAACACCAGCACTTCCGGCTGGTAGCCCAGGCGCAGTGTCGGCGCGGTGGCGGTTTCCGCCGGATTCGCCACCAGTTTCCAGTAGCGGTCGCGGTGCACCCCGCCCAGCGGCTGTGCCGCCGACTGCTGGCGCTGGCCCTGCGTGCCCTGCTGCACCTGATAGGCGATCCACGGCGCGCTGCGACGTTGCCATTCCGCACTCTCGTCATCGCGGCTGAACAGCGTCCATTGCACGAGGCTGTTATCGGTGCTGGCCACATCGGCACGCGCCACCGGGAACCGGCCATCCATCTCGAAGGTGTACTCGCCCTTGCCAGACGACGTCGGCTCCAGCGACAGCCATTCCCAGGGCAGCGTGGCCGGTGCTGGCGGCAGTTCCGCCAGTACGCCGCGCAGGGTCGGCAGGCGCGAGTCGCCCTGCGCCAGGATGCGCAGGTAGCGTGCAGCGCCGTCCACCTGCAGGCGGCGCTGCAGCAGGCGCTTGCCGGCGCGCTGCAGATCCACCAGCGGCACGTCGCGGCCAATCGATCGCCAGTGCTGCAGGTCGTCACTGGCATCCAGCTGCACCTGCGCCTGCAGCGGCTGGCCGCTGTCGGTCCAGTCCAGCACCAGTGCCGCCAGCGGCTGCTGGTCGAGCATGCTGGCGTCGATCAGCCAGCCGCCCTGCCCGCTCGCCGCTGCCCCGCCACCCACCCGCGCTTCGACCCGGCGCACGCGCCCATCGGTATCGCGCTCGGTCAGCAGCTGCAGGTCGTTGCGCTGGGCATCGGCCAGCGGCGGCAGCACGAACCACGGCAGTTCACGCTGCACCGGCGACTGCGCCAGCGGCTGGTCCGGCGCCAGCAGTGCCGACGGCAACAACTGGCTGGCCGCGTTGAACACCTGCAGATCGCTGAGATCGGCGGTTACGGCACGGCGGTAGATCGCCGGCTCCAGCACGATACGGTAGGCACCGGACTGCGCACTGGACAATGTAAGCGGCCATTGCTCGGCATACTGCGTGCGGTAATCAGCCGCCTGTACCACGACGGCGGCCAGCATGCCGAACATCGCCGGCAGCAGCGCCCTGCTCCACTTCCTCATTGCGTTTCCTCCACGGTCGGCGCCGCGCTTGGCGGTGCCGGTGCCAGATAACCCACGACCGTGCACAGCAGGCCGTAGGCGATGAACGATGCGATGCCCAGCAGGTTGCCCAGGTGCTGGCGATCGACAATAACCAGCTTGGCCAGCACCACGCCCATCAGCACGGCACCGACCATCCACAACACACGCTGGCTGCGACGCGAACCCCACACCCAGGCAATCACACCCAGCACGCTCCACAACACGGTCAGGCTGGTCTGCGCCAGGCTGAAGCGCATCATCGACGCATTCCACGCCAGTCCACCCCATTGGTGTACGCCATGCAGCACCAGGCTGGTCAACGCGAGGAAGGCCGCCAGTGCCAGCAGCGGCATGCGGATGTTCAGCAATGCCTGCGGTGCCTCACTGCCGTACAGCCAGCGCGCCAGCAGCAGCAGGCTCAGCCACTGGCCGATCTCCGCCGGATTCAGCACCGGCAGCCACAGCAGCGGCGCGGCGTCGCCCGGCAGCAGCTGGCCCAACAGCCAGCCGATCGCCAGCAGGCCGAACAGCACGCACTGCAGCGGGACGCGCACGCTGTCGAAGGCCGCGCCCAGCGGCCAGCGCAATGCGTTCCAGCGCCACAGCGACAGCGCCGCCATCAGCAGCCACGGCAAAGTCACCAGCAGGGTCGTCCAACCCTGCGCCAGGCCGGCCTCGCCACCACCCCACAAGGCCAGCAGCGAAAGCAGCGACGGCCACAGCAGCCACCACAGGAACTGCGCGATGCGGGCCACGGTATCGCCGCCCTGGCGCAGGCACAGCAGGGTCCGCACGCCCAGCACCGCGAACACCGCCCAGGCCAGCGCGCCATGACCAGCGAACGGCTGGTGGTGTGCATCGCTCTGCATCAGGGCCAGTGGGAAGCCCAGCGCGAGCATGGCCAGCGCAGTAACGCCCAGCGCACGCGCCGGCTGGCGACGCTGCGCTTCGGCCGCCAGCCAGGCAGTGACCGCGGCCAGCACCAGCAACGCGTCCACTTCGGTGCGATACGGGAAGAAGCGGGTGATCTCATGGACCAGGCCGCCCAGCCACCACAGCAGGCCCCACAGGTAATACACCAGTGCGACCTCATGACGCGGCCTGCGCTGGTAGCTCCACGCCGACGCGAAGCCGGCCAGGGCCAGCAGCAGCGCGCCAATGGCGGTGGGGTTGATCAGGAAGCGCAGGTCTTCGTGCCAGTGATCGCCACCGGCAACGAAGGCGAATGCGGCGCCGATCTGCAGCAACGCGCCGGAGACCTGCGGCAGCCAGCGCTTCTGGCGCAGCCCCAACCACGCCAGGCCAGCACCTTCCAGTGCAAACACGGCGCCGGTGGCGCGCGCCGACAATGCCAGCGGCACCGCCAGCGTGGCAAACCCCACCGCGAGCACCGCATGCGACTGCGCCAGCATGGTGTACGACGCACGTGCGATCAGCGCCCGGGCCAATACCGCGTAGATCGCCGCCAGGCCCAGCGCGCACAGTGCCAGCGTCATCGGTTGCGCGTGCAGCATGCCTGCCTGCAGCGAGAACGCGACCAGCGGCGTGCCGAACACCAGGCTGCCATCGATCAGGTCACGGCGGCCGGCCGGCTGGCGACGCGCGTACAGCAGCGGTATCAGCAGGTAGAACACGAAGAACAGCGCCAGGAAGGGCTCGGTGCTGCTGAACTTGTCCGGCGCGTACTGCAGCACGCCCCAGAAGGTGCCAATGCCGAAGGTGAAGGCGAAGCCCAGCAGGTTCAGCGCGCGCCACGGGCGGAACCACGCGATGGCGAAGATGCCCGCGTTGAGCACGGCGTAATAGCTGAACAGCCCCACGTGGTTGCCACTGCCGGTGGACAGCCACAGCGGTGCCATGAAGCCGGCCAGGATGCCCAGTACGGCCAGCGTGCGCGAGTTCTGCACCACCGCCAGCACGCACAGCCCGGCCACCAGTGCGATCGAACTGGCAAAGGCAAAGGCCGGCGGAATCAGGTCGAAGCGCTTGAACGCCGCGAAGATGGTCAGCAGCAGTACGCCGATGGCACCGCCCTGCAGCGCCAGCGCAAACAGCCGCCGGCGTTCACGCTGGTGCCAACCGAAGGCCAGCAGGCCCAGCGCAGCCACGGTGATGCCGGCAAGGCGCAGTTCGATCGGCAGCACCAGCCAGCCCTGGTCGCTGACGTACTTCAGCAGCGCTGCGACACCGGCCAGCAGCACCAGCATGCCGATCTTGACCGGCACGTTGCCTTCGGTGAACCAGCGTTTGACCGCACCGATGCCACGCTCGATGACGTTGGGCAGTGCCGGTTCGGAAGGCAGCGGCGGCTGCACCGGCACCGGCGGCACCGGCGGCACCGGCGGTGGCGCAGCAGGACGGGGGACAGGCATCCCGGTGGGCGTTGCTTCGCGCACCGGTGGCTGCGGGGGCTGAGGCGCAGCAGCGGCGGCCGGCCGCAGGAACGGTGGATCGGCGCTGGCAGCAGGTGCGGCCACAGGCCGTTCAGGCGCGGGTGCGGTGGCGGCCGGCCTGACGGCGGCCGGCGCGGCGGCCATCGCGCTTTCCAGCGCAGCGACGCGGCGGCGCAGGCCGGCAATCATCACCAGCGCGACCACCAGCAACAGCGGGATGGCCAGAAGAACCAGTACGACCAGGGCTATCAGTGCTTCCATTGCGTGCTTCCAATGCGATCCCGCGCCCCAGCGGCGGCGGTCGACCGCCCCATGCTACGACAGGGTGGGTCCCATAAACGACGAACCCCGGCCAGGCCGGGGTCCGTCTGCGATCTACACCGGCCTTACTTGGCGGCGATGACCTTGGCCATTTCCAGGCACTTGTTGGAGTAGCCCCACTCGTTGTCGTACCAGGTCACCAGCTTGACGAAGGTGCCGTCCAGGGCGATGCCGGCGTCGGCATCGAACACCGAGGTGCAGGTCTCGCCGCGGAAATCGGTGGCCACCACCTTGTCTTCGGTGTAGCCCAGGATGCCCTTCAGCGCGCCTTCGCTCTGTGCCTTCACTTCAGCGCAGATCTCGGCGTAGGTGGCTTCCTTCTCCAGCTCGACGGTCAGGTCGACCACCGACACGTCCGAGGTCGGGACGCGGAAGCTCATGCCGGTCAGCTTCTTGTTCAGTTCCGGGATGACCACGCCGACGGCCTTGGCCGCACCGGTGGACGAGGGAATGATGTTTTCCAGGATGCCACGGCCGCCGCGCCAGTCCTTGTTGGACGGGCCATCGACGGTCTTCTGGGTGGCGGTGGCCGCATGCACGGTGGTCATCAGGCCGCGCTTGATGCCCCACTTGTCATTGATGACCTTGGCCAGCGGAGCCAGGCAGTTGGTGGTGCACGACGCGTTGGAGATGATTGCCTGGCCAGCATAGGTCTTGTCGTTCACGCCGAACACGAACATCGGCGTGTCGTCCTTCGACGGGGCCGACATGATGACCTTCCTGGCGCCGGCATCGATGTGCTTCTGCGCGGTTTCCTTGGTCAGGAACAGGCCGGTGGCTTCCAGCACCACGTCGGCGCCGACTTCGTCCCACTTCAGGTTGGCCGGGTCGCGTTCCTGGGTCAGGCGGATCTTCTTGCCGTTGACCAGCAGGTCGTTGCCCTGCACCGCTACGTCGGCCTTGAAGCGGCCGTGCACGGAGTCGTACTTGAGCATGTAGGCCAGGTAATCCGGCTCCAGCAGATCGTTGATGGCCACGATTTCGATGTCGTCGCCGAAGTTCAGCACCGCCGAGCGCAGGACGTTACGCCCGATGCGACCGAAACCGTTGATACCAACCTTGATTGCCATTTCTCAAGCTCCTGCAGCCGCGACGGGTGCGGCGGGATGGATAGGGCCCACAAGTCTAGCAGGCCGTGGCTGGCCACCGTGGGCCAGGCCGGGCCGCCAGCAGGTCGGCGGACAGGATTTGATCCGGATCAAAGCGTTAGCGCGGCGTGAGGCCGAGACTGTCGCCATCCACCCAGCAACGAGAACACCCCCATGCGCAAGACCTCCCCCCTGATCGTGGCCAGCCTGGCCGCCGCCCTGTCGCTCGCCGCCGCCCCGGCCATGGCCCAGTCCAAGGGCGACTGGACCGTTTCGGCCGGCGTGCATCAGGTGGCGCCGAAGTCGAACAACGGCTGGCTGGCCGGCGGCACCCTGAAGGTCGACGTCGACAACGACGTCAAGCCGACCATCACCGGCGAGTACTTCATCGCCGACAACCTGGGCATCGAAGTGCTGGCCGCACTGCCGTTCAAGCACGACATCAACATCAACGGCCTGGGCCGCGTCGGCAGCACCAAGCAGCTGCCGCCGGTGGTGACCCTGCAGTACCACTTCAACAGCAAGGGCAAGGTGTCGCCGTTCGTCGGTGCAGGTGTGAACTACACCACCTTCTTCAGCGAAGACACCACCGGTGCATTGGCCGGCAGCAAGCTGAAGCTGCAGGATTCGTGGGGCCTGGCCGCGCATGCGGGCATCGACTTCGCGATCGGCGAGAAGGGTGCCCTGCGCGTGGACATGCGCTGGATCGACATCGACAGCAAGGTGAAGTTGAACGGCGAGAAGATCGGCACGGTCAATATCGATCCGCTGGTCTACGGCGCTTCGTACGTCTTCAAGTTCTAAAGCGGTGTGTTGAGTGCGGGGGGCTTCGCCCCCCCGCTCCCCCGCTACATGCAAAAACCCTCGCAGCATGTTGCCCCGGTGATTGCCGGGGCTTTTTTGTTTGTGCGAGAAGCACCGGCTTCTGGAATTGGGCGGAGAGGGTGAGGTGATCGGGACACGCCGCAAATACGTCCCTGTAGGCTCGATCGCCGCATCCATGCGGCGAACGGTCCCGCTCACCTCACCCTCTCCACCCTTCCCATCTGCGCGCGCGTACCAGCTCAAGCAAAAGCAGCAACAACGCCCGGTCATTCGAAGCGTAATGGTTGCCTGCAACTGCAGGAGGCCGATTCTGATCCCGCATTTGTTTTTGATCCTGCCCTTGACGTTTCCATCTGCCTCCGCGGCCATGTTTGGAGGGGAGCGCAGCGGGAGGGGCGGCGGGACCGTTGGTGCCATGGATGGCGCCATCGAGCCTCCAGGGACGGATTCACGGCGTGTCCCGCCGCCCCTCCCGCTGCGCTCCCACTTCGGAACAGGAACGCGCCGCTCTTCAATCCACCTACCCCGCTAGAATATGTGCATGAAAGCCCTGCACTCCCTGTTCCTCGCCGCCGCCCTGGCGCCGGCCCTGCTGTCCGTCTCCGCCCCCGCCCATGCCTGGGGCGCGCAAGGCCACCGCCTGGTTGCCGAAGTCGCCGACGCCCGCCTCAACCCCACCGCCCGCGCCGAAGTGGACCGCCTGCTGGCCACCGAAGCGGACGCCACCCTGGCCAGCATCGCGCCGTGGGCCGACCAGCTGCGCGCCAAGGACCCCAGCCTGGGCCGTCGTTCGGCCGGCTGGCACTACGTCAACATCGCCGAAGACGACTGCCACTACGAAGCACCGAAGCACTGCAAAAACGGCAACTGCATCGTCGAGGCCCTGAAAGCACAGAGCGCCATCCTGGGCGACCGCAGCCTGACCGATGGCGAGCGCCTGCAGGCACTGAAGTTCGTCGTGCACCTGGTCGGCGACATCCACCAGCCGATGCATGCCGGTTACGCCCATGACAAGGGCGGCAACGATTTCCAGCTGCAGTTCGGCAACCGCGGCACCAACCTGCACTCGCTGTGGGACAGCGGCATGCTCAACACCCGCAAGCTCGACGACACCGGCTATCTGCCCGTGCTGCAGGGCCTGCGCGCGCCGAAGCTGGCGCGCCAGTCCAACCCGCAGCGTGATCCGCAGGCCTGGGCCGAGGCCAGCTGCCGCATCTCCATGCAAGCTGGCGTTTATCCGGCGTCGCATAAAATCGGTGACGAATACACCGAGCGCTACCGGCCGCTGGCCGAAGCGCAGCTGCGACTGGCCGGTGAAAACCTGGCGCAGTTGCTGAATCGCGTGCTAGGCACGCGCTGAGGAGAATTCCGATGCCGGTCCAGGTGCAGTCGTTCTTCCACCGTGACAGCAATACCTTCAGCTACCTGGTCAGCGATCCGGCCAGCAGTGAGGCGGCGCTGATCGACCCGGTCCTGGACTACGACCCGGACACCGACGCCAGCAGCGAATCACCGCTGCGCGGGGCATTGCAGGCCATCGAACAGCAGGACCTTCAGCTGCGCTGGCTGCTGGAAACCCATGCCCATGCGGACCATGTGTCGGCCGGGCGCCGGCTCAAGCAGCGCTTCCCGCACGCCACGCTGGCCATCGGTGAAGGCATCCGCGCGGTGCAGGCCACGTTCGCGCCGCGCTATGGCCTGCAGCTTCCGGCCGCCGATGAGATCTTCGATCACCTGTTCAGCGACGGCGAAACCTTTGCCATTGGCGAGCTGCAAGGACAGGTGATCGCCGTGCCCGGCCACACCAGCGACAGCATCGCCTACCTGATCGGCGATGCGCTGTTCACCGGTGACTCGCTGTTCATGCCCGACGGCGGCACCGCACGCTGCGATTTCCCGGGTGGCGATGCCGCGCAGCTGTATCGCTCGATCCAGCGCCTGCTGGCGCTGCCCGATACCACCCGGGTTTTCGTCTGCCACGACTACGGCCCGGGCGGGCGTGATTTCGCCAACGAAACCACCATCGGCGAACAGCGCGCGCACAACATCCACGTGCATGACGGCGTGGCCGAGGCGGAGTTCGTCAGCGTACGCCAGGCCCGCGATGCTACGCTGGAAGAACCGAAGCTGATGCAACCGGCGGTGAAGGCCAACATCCAGGGCGGGGCCTGACGTACGCCGGGCAGAGCCCGGCGCCATCGGTTTCCATCACGGACCGCGAGCGTTCATTTTCCCTGCGTGCGCACCACATGCTGGCCCTTCACGATCTCGAAGGTGAAGGCGTACTGCAGGGTGACCGCCACCGGCTCGACCCGTTCGGCGCCCCGGCAGTCACCGCGGTCGGCAGGCACCTTGCCAGCCGCGAAGTGGCAGACCGCTGCGGACGAGTACTTCCACATCGCCACGGCCTCCTGCGCAGCCTGCAGCAGGGGCGCATTCTCGCCCGCAGCACCTGCCGCGCACTCCGGGCGATCGGTCAATGGCAGGCTGCGCTCGACGACGCCGTTGGCATCAACCACCACCTGCAGGCAGATCGTGGTCGGCGCCAGTTCCGCACGCGGGTCACGATCGCCGACCTCCGGGGCCGGTGCCGCGTACAACTGCGGCATCCGGTAGCCCTCGGTCGCACCCAGCGAATATGCCTGCAACTGCCCACTGCCACCGCCCGCCTGCGGCTGCAGTCGCTGGTGGCCGACATTCTCGCTGCGGGTGTGCACGGTGGCCAGCCGTTCCTGGCTCGCACACCCCATCATCAGCGCCGCCACCACGAGCAGCGGCGCGGACTTCACTGGGCGTCCTCGCTGTTGTCCATCGCAAAGGTGATGGGAATCTTCACTGCGCCTGCCACCGGCTTGCCGTTCTTCATCGCCGGCCGATAGGTCCAGCTGCGCGCTGCGGTGATCGACACCGCGTCGAACACGCCCGGATTGGTGGCACTGAGCACCCTGACATCGGTGGGTTGGCCGCTGGCGTCCACTTCCACGCGCAGGTTCACCACGCCCACCTGGCGCTCCTCGACCGCGGATTTCGGATAGGAAGGCGGTGGCATCTTGACGACCTGGATCTCCCGATCCATGACCGCCGCTGCCGGGCGGCCAGCCATCGCATCGCCCTGGCTGGCCCACGCTACTGCGCCCATTCCCAGGCACAACCCGACGACCAGCACCTGCCCCGATACCCACGGCAATGCCTTCCGCTTGGACTGCTTCAACATGGCGATACGCTCCTTCAACACGGGTTGGCTGCGCCAATGGCAGACCGCTGGCGCAACCGGGTGGACCAGCTGCGCCTTCAGCAGCGTGCTGGCGTAAAGCCCGCGCAGCGCAGGCTGCGGGGCGATGGTGCGGGCATCGCAGGCCAGTTCCTGGTCGCGCAGGAAGCAGCGTGCAGCCCAGAGCACCAGCGGGTGGAACCAGAACACCGCACGCATAAGCAGCAACGCACCATTGGCCCAGTGATCGCCATTGCGGCGGTGGCTGCGCTCGTGCTGCAGGATCAGCCCCTGTTCCTGTGCGCTGAACTGTTGATCGAAGTCCGGGCCAACCACGATTCGCGGCCGCCACAGGCCAACCAGTGCTGGCAGGCCTGGGTCACCACTGGCCTGCCAGCTGCCATCGGCGCGCGGCTTCAGCGGGCCCATGCGCCGTTCGAAACGACGCTGTGCGCGCAGGTCGCGCAGCAGGCAGATGCCCATGCCCAGCGCCCATGCCAGCAGCAACAGCGGTGCCCATGGCAGCGACGGCCCTGCCAGTTCGTCCACGGCCCCTGGCTCGACTTTCAGCAGCACTGTCGGCACGTGCTGCAACAGCGCAGCCTGCGGCAACGGCAGCAGCAAGGTCACCAGCAGCATCGGCAACAACCACCAGCTGCGATAAGCCAGTCCAGCGCCCCCCATCCACACCAGCAGCGGTCGCAGCACGGCCAGCAGGATCACCCCCATGGCCAGCCACACGCTGGCCTGCCACAGTCCACCGAGCAGCTCAGTCATGGTCCAGCTCCTGGATCAGCTTCTTCAGTTCGGCGATGTCCTGTGCGCTCAACTGGCCGCGTTCGCTGAAGTGCGCGACCAGCGGCGCCACGCGCCCTTCGAAGACACGGCCGATGAAGTCCTGGCTCTGCGCCTCCACCCACACCTGGCGCTGCAACAGCGGGCGATACAGATAGCGCCGGCCATCGCGCTCGGCGGCGATCGCGCCCTTGGTCAGCAGGCGGTTGAGCAGGGTCTTGATGGTCGGCTCGGCCCAGTCGCGGTGAGCCAGCGCAGCCACCACATCATCGGCGCTGCGCGGTGCCTGCTGCCACAGCACCTCCATCACAACGGCTTCGGCTTCGCTGATCGGGATCATTGTTTACATCCGTAATCGATAATCTGATTACGCGCGTAATCGAACCTCCTGTCAAGCCCCTCGACTCCGGATTCATCGGCTTTGCGCCAGCATCGAGCACTCCCGGCCGAGGCTTCGGATGAAAGCGCTTCCCAAGAAGGAATTCCCGGTCGAGCAGGCCCGACGCTTCCTCGAACCCGGCCCGATCGTGCTGGTCAGCACCGCCTGGCGCGGCCAGCGCAACCTGATGACGATGGGCTGGCACATGGTGATGGGCTTCTCGCCGTCGCTGGTCGCCACCTACCTGTGGAATGAAAACCACAGCCATGCACTGGCCGTCGGCAGTGGCGAGTGCGTGATCAACGTACCCGGCGTGGAACTGCTCGATACCGTGGTGGACATCGGCAACTGCAGCGGCCGCGAGGTCGACAAGTTCGCCCGTTTCGGGCTCGATGCGCTGCCCGCGCGCGAGGTCGGTGCGCCGCTGGTCGGGCAATGCCACTCGAACTTCGAATGCCGGTTGTACGACGACAGCCAGGTGGCGTCGAGCAACCTGTTCATCTGGGAGATCGTGCGCGCCCATGTTGCGTCCCGGCCGAAACTGCCGCGCACGGTGCATTACCGCGGCGACGGGCAGTTCATGGTGTCCGGCGTGGAAGTCTCGCGTCGACGGCGGTTCAAGCCCGACATGCTGTAATGCCCGCACTCCCCCGCACGCAGGACCGCCACGCATGACCGAACACCTCACCGACCTGGACGCCGCCGTCGACTGGTTGTTAGCGCGCGTGGACGGGCCGCTGCGGATCGGGGCACCGCTGGCGCTGGGCAAGCCACATCGGCTGCTCAACGCCCTGTATGCGCGCGTCGAGCACGATCCCTCACGGCCGCTGCAGCTGTATACCGCGCTGTCGTTGAATCCGCCGAAGGCGCGTGGCAACGGCCTGGAGGCACGCTTCCTGGCGCCGTTTGCGCAGCGCCACTTCGGCGACGATTTCCCGCGCCTGGCCTATGCCGATGCGATCGCGCGCGACGCGTTGCCAGCGCACGTGCAGGTGGAAGAGTTCTACATGCAGTCCGGCGCCCTACTCGGGTCGCGGCAGGCGCAATCCAGCTATACCAGCCTGAACTACACCCACGCCGCCGATGCGGTCGCTCAGCGCGCACCGCAGGTGATCGTGCAGAAGGTGGCGATGCGGCCGAATGACCGCCGGCTTTCGCTGTCGTGCAACAACGACATCACCCAGGACACGCTCGATGCGATGACCGCGCGCGGCCTGCCGCGCCCGTTGCTGATCGCCGAGATCGATCCGCAGCTGCCCTACTTGGCCGGCTCGGCGACGGTCGATGTGTCGTTCTTCGATCTGGTGATCACCCCACCGCCACCGTACCCGGCGCTGTTCGGGCTGCCGCGGCAGCCGGTCGGCGATGCCGACTACGCCATCGGCCTGTATGCCAGCACCCTGGTGCGCGACGGCGGCACCCTGCAGATCGGCATCGGCACGCTGGCCGACGCGCTCAGCCATGCGCTGGTGCTGCGCCACACCGACAACGCGCGCTACCGCCGCGTGCTGCATGCACTTGATCCGCAGCTGGCCAGCCACCCGCTGGTGCAGGAGATCGGCGGCGTGGACCCGTTCGAAGTGGGACTGTACGGCTGCAGCGAGATGCTCAACGAGGGCTTCCGCAGGCTGGTGCAGACCGGGGTGATCAAGCGCAAGGTGCACGACGACCTGGCGCTGATGCAACGCATCGAAAATGGCAGCACGCTGTCCATCGACCATGCCACCCTGGCCGCCGAAGGCGAGTACCTGCACGGTGCGTTCTACCTGGGCTCACCGGAGTTCTACGAGTGGCTGCGCACGCTGCCGGAAGACGAATGCCGTGCGATCGGCATGCGCCGCATCAGCGAGATCAACCAGCTGTATGGCGGTAACGAGGCACTGGAGCGCCTGCAGCGCCGCCATGCGCGCTTCTTCAATTCCTGCATGATGGCTACCGCGCTCGGCGCGGCGGTATCGGACGCGCTGGACGATGGACGCGTGGTGTCCGGCGTGGGCGGCCAGTACAACTTCGTGGCGATGGCACATGCCCTGCCGGAAGCGCGCAGCGTGCTGATGTTCCGTGCCGCACGCGATGACAAGGGCCACCGGGAATCGAACGTGCGCTGGAACTACGGCCACACCACCATCCCGCGCCACCTGCGCGACATTTACCTCAACGAATACGGCATCGCCGATCTGCGCGGCCTGACCGACGAAGACTGCGTGCGTGCGATGACCGCGATCACCGAAGCGCCCTTCCAGGGCGATCTGCTGCAGCAGGCACAGGCCTCGCGCAAGCTGCTGGCGGCGTCCCAGCCCGACCCGCAGCGCCAGCAGCGCAACACGCCGCAGGCACTGGCCGCGGCACTGGCCCCATTCCGTGCCGATGGCAGCCTGCCGGACTACCCGCTGGGCAGCGATTTCAACGAGATCGAGCAGGTGCTGGTCAAAGCGCTGGCGTGGCTGAAGGCCAACACGCAGACCCGCAGCGACAAGCTGCGCACCGTCTGGGCAGCGCTGCGGCAACCGGCCGGCGACGGCGATGCGGTGTACCTGCAGCGCATGGGCCTGCAGGCACCGAAAGATTTCGCCGAACGCCTGGACGCGCGGCTGCTGCGCCTGGCACTGGCACGCACCGCCTGAAAAAAGGGTACGGCGGGAATCAAGTCGTTTGTGCACATACGACTTGATTCCCTCCGTCCCCTTTTCTCATCCACGCCGGGCGTGGATCTACCGTCCGCACCTCACTGAATGCTCAAGATACAGCCGGGCAATCGGTGGATGCGCTCGATGATCGACCTGCCACAGGTCGTATGCCGCCTGCATCGCCAGCCACATGCGGGCATTGCCCAGACCTGCAAGCTCAAGGCGGAATGCGAGTTCTGCGGAGATGCCAGCGTGCCCGTTGATGATCGTCGACAGCTGGCCGCGCGAATAGCCAAGATGCTGCGCCAACGCACTGATCGACATACTGATCGCCGGCAGGACATCTTCGCGCAGCGAGTCCCCGGGATGGGGCGGTTCATGCAACGGCATCGAGCAGACTCCTGGTGGTAATCAAGGTAATCGACCAGTTCAACGTCGAGCCCACGGAAGCGAAACACCAATCGCCAACTGGCCGAGACACTTACAGCCCAGTAACCGCTATAGCTCCCGCGCAGGGGGTGCAGGCGATTTCCGGGCAACGCCATGTCCCCAGGCAGGCGGGCCTGATCCAACTGCAGAAGCAAACGCCGCAACCGAGCCACATGGTCGGCACGCACTCCGGAAATGTCGCCCCGCTCATAGAGCGCCTTCAGGCCTTTATGCCTGATGCTGACGATCATGCGGCGCCAGTGTAAGGCATCACCTTACACCCCCGCAATCCACGATGGGTTTCTGCGCCGCGCTTCTTGTCCATGACTACTTCTGAGGGTGCCTCAGTAGGCCCTCCTTCTCGCAGAGAACGCAGGTCAGATGAAGAGGCCAACGCGACAGCAGCACCGCCGGGCGGAACAGGCCGGGCAAAGGAAAAGGGACGGCGGGAATCAAGTCGTTTGTGCACATACGACTTGATTCCCTCCGTCCCCTTTTTCTTCCGGCAACGAGAAAGGCCGGCTTGCGCCGGCCTTTCCTTCATCACTCCATGTCGCCGCTTACAGCGCCTTGGCAGCTTCCACCACGTGCGCCGTGGTGATGCCGAAGTGCTTGTACAGCTGGTCGGCCGGGGCCGAAGCACCGAAGGTGTCGATACCGATCACGGCACCGTCCAGGCCTACGAACTGGCGCCAGAAACCGGTGACGCCAGCTTCCACGGCCACGCGCTTGCGCACCGCGTTCGGCAGCACCGATTCACGGTAGGCCGCATCCTGGCGCAGGAACACGTCGGTGGACGGCATCGAGACCACGCGGGTCTTGATACCGGCCGCATCCAGCTGGGCCTTGGCTTCGGTAGCCAGCGAGACTTCCGAACCGGTGGCGATCAGGATCACGTCCGGGGTACCGGCGGCATCGGCCAGCACGTAACCGCCGCGCTCGATCTGCTTGATCTGCTCGGCGCTGCGCGGCTGGTGCGGCAGGTTCTGGCGGCTGAACACCAGGCAGCTCGGGCCGTCCTGGCGGGTGATCGCGGCCTTCCAGCTCACGGCCGACTCGACCGCATCGCACGGGCGCCACACGTCGTTGTTCGGGATGTAGCGCAGCGAGGCCAGGTGCTCCACCGGCTGGTGGGTCGGGCCGTCTTCGCCCAGGCCGATCGAATCGTGGGTGTAGACGTGGATGGCGTGGGCCGGAATCAGCGCGCTCATGCGCACGCCGTTGCGGGCGTAGTCGCTGAACACCAGGAAGGTGGCGTCGAACGGAATGAAGCCACCGTGCAGGGCCAGGCCATTGGCGATGGCGGTCATGCCGAACTCGCGCACGCCGTAGTACACGTAGTTGGCGTTGGCGTCGTCGCTGGCAACCGACGTGCTGCCCTTCCACAGGGTCAGGTTGGAGTGCGCCAGGTCGGCCGAGCCGCCGACGATTTCCGGCAGCAGCGGCGCATAGGCTTCGATGGCCAGCTGCGAGGCCTTGCGCGATGCAATCGTCGGGCCTTCAGCGGCCACCTGGGCGATGTAGGCATCGGCCTTGGCAACGAAGTCGGCTGGCAGCTCGCCGTGCGAGCGGCGGGTCAGCTCAGCCGCCTCCGCCGGATACTGGCTGGCGTACTTGTCGAACAGCTGTTCCCACTCGGCCTGGCGCAGGGTGCCGGCGCCATTGGCGCGCCAGCCGTCGTAGATCGCCTGCGGGATCTCGAACGGGCCGTATTCCCAGCCCAGCTGCTTGCGGGTGGCTTCCAGCTCGTCCTTGCCCAGCGGAGCACCGTGGCTGGATTCCTTGCCCGCCTTGTTCGGCGAACCGAAGCCGATGGTGGTGCGGCAGCAGATCAGGGTCGGCTTGTCGCTCTGCGACAGCGCGGCCTCGATGCCGGCCTTGATGCTGTCCGGGTCGTGGCCGTCAACATCGCGGATCACGTTCCAGCCATAGGCCTCGAAACGTTCCGGGGTGTTGTCGGTGAACCAGCCCTCGACGTTGCCGTCGATGGAGATGTGGTTGTTGTCCCAGAAGCAGACCAGCTTGTGCAGGCCCCAGGTGCCGGCCAGCGAGGCGGCTTCGTGCGACACGCCTTCCATCAGGCAGCCATCACCCATGAACACCCAGGTGCGGTGGTCGACCACTTCCAGCTCCGGGCGGTTGAAGCGCTGTGCCAGCAGCTTCTCGGCCAGGGCGAAGCCCACGGCATTGGCGAAACCCTGTCCCAGCGGACCGGTGGTGGTTTCCACGCCCGGGGTCTCGTGGCGCTCCGGATGGCCGGCGGTGTGGCTGCCCAGCTGGCGGAACAGCTTGAGCTGCTCGATCGGCAGGTCGTAACCGCTCAGGTGCAGCAGCGCGTACTGCAGCATCGAACCGTGGCCGTTGGACAGCACGAAACGGTCGCGGTTGAACCAGTGCGGGTTGCTCGGGTTATGGCGGAGGTAGTCGTTCCAGAGGACTTCGGCGATGTCGGCCATGCCCATGGGCATGCCGGGGTGGCCGGACTTTGCGGTTTCAACCGCATCGGCGGCGAGGAAGCGGATGGCGTTGGCCAACTGGCGACGGGTAGGCTGCGTCATGGTTCTGTCGGAATCGGGAGGCGGCCGCGGACGTGCGGGCGGCCTATTGTCCCACAGACGCGGGGCCGGGTTCAGGCGTAGGACCAGATCCCTTGCCAGTGAAAGGGATCTGGTCCCGCCAACCCCTTACTTGGGCGCGGCAGCCTCGATCACGCCACACATCGACTTCTTCTGGAAGTCCTCGCCAGTGGCGTAGGTGGCCGGGGTGGTCTTGGTCACGGTGATCTTGGAACCCTTGCCCTCGGCTTCAACCAGCACGTTCCACGGCAGGGTGGTCTGGCCACCATTGAACTGGACGTTCTGTTCCAGGGTCAGCATGCCCAGGTCCTTGTCCACGCTGGCGACCTTCAGGCCCGACTTCACGCCCTCGATCTGGATACGCTTGAGAGCGTCGGCCGGGGTAACGTTGGGCACCACGTCCCAGGTGGTGAAGGTGCGCCCGGCGAAGAAGCTGCCGGTCTTGGTGTAGTTGGTTTCACAGGCCTTCTGGGCACTGGCGTCGAAAGCCAGCAGGCCCAGGGCGGCGACCATCACGTACGAAATCCTCATTTCTGCTCCCTTTCGCACGGCGCCAATCCCGACGCCTTCCATGCGTCGGGATAGTATCCATGGCATTCAGGGCGCGTTCAATCGAGGGGCGTGCCCAGCGCCGGTCCGTCATGGGACTCGCCCTTGGCCACCAACGTGGTCAGAGCCAGGTCGCCGGTCACGTTCAGGGCGGTACGGCACATGTCCAGGAAGTGGTTCACGCCCAGGATCAGGCCGATGCCCAGCGGGTTCACACCGACCATCGCGCAGATCATCGCCACCACCGGCAGCGAGCCCGACGGCACGCCTGCCGTGCCGATGCCGCCGAGGATGCAGACCGCCATCACCATGATCTGCTGGCCAATGCTCAGGTCCACGCCGAAGAACTGGGCCAGGAAGATCACCGTCACGCCCTCGAACAGGGCAGTGCCGTTCTGGTTGGCGGTGGCACCCACGGTCAGCACGAAGCGCGACACGCGCTGCGGCAGGCCCATCTGGTCCGCCACGCGCAGTGCGGTCGGCAGGGTCGCGTTGCTGGAGGCGGTGGAGAACGCCATCACCGTCGCTTCCTGGGTATCGCGGAAGAACGACAGCGGCGAGCGGCCGGACAGCCATACGGCAGTACCGTAGGTCACGACCATGTGCAGGCCGAGCGCCAGCACCACCACGCCCACGTACGCGCCCAGGCGGATGATCAGCTCGAAGCCGAACAGCGCGGCCAGATTGAACATGAAGCAGGCCACTGCATACGGGGCCAGGCGGATGACCAGGTTGATCAGGGTCATCGAGATTTCGAACACGCCTTCGATGGCGCGGCGCAACGGGGCGACCTTCTCATTGTCGGTCAGCACCATGCCGATACCGAACATCAGCGCGAAGAACATCAGTGACAGGATCGCGCCATTGTCCGACGCGGCCTGCAGCACATTGCTCGGCACGATCGACAGCAGCATGTCCATGCCCTTCGGCGTGCCATGGATGCCAGCGACGATTTCCTTGCTGCGCTCGGCGTTCTCCGACAGCATCATCGCGGCGACCTGCGGATCCACGCCGGCGCCCGGCTTGAGCAGGTTGACCAGCACCAGGCCGATGCCCACGGCAATGCCGGACAGCAGCACGGTATAGGCCAGGGTCTTCCAGCCGATGCGGCCCAGGGCGCGGATGTCGCCCATCTCCGACACGCCCATGATCAGCGCCGAGAAGATCAGCGGCACGATCAGCATGAAGATCAGGTTGAGGAACAGGCCCGACGCCGGGGTGGTGACGTAGTCCATGACCCACTTGGCACCGGCCTGCAGACCATCGACGCTGCCGCCCAGGGCGTGCACGATCAGTCCCAGGATCAGGCCGATCGCAAAGCCGATGCCCATCTTCCAATGCAGGGGCAACTTCTTCTTGTCGGCAGCAGCTGCTGTCATGCGCGGGTTTCCTCGAAAAATGAATGCACTCTAACAAAGCGCGCAAGCGGCGCCGGTTCAGGTTCGCCGCGGTGGATACAGCGGCGCCAGGCCAGTGTCGGCGGCGCCGGTAGCCGCCGACCAGTGCGGTCCGTCACGGAAGACCTCACGCAGGCGCGCGCGCAACGGGGCCAGTTCGCCCTGCCCGCCCCAGCGCGCCTGCTGCAGGTCCAGCAACACCTGGCGCTGGGCCGGGTCATCCAGCCGGGCGATGACCTGCTCGATGCGTTTCACGCCGGCCATCGCACACAGCCGTGCCTCCACCTGGTCGAAGCCTTCACCATCCAGCGCACGGCGCAGTTCGGCCAAGCCGGCACGCCCGCTCACCACGGTCGGCACAGAGGGCGTGCCGGCTGCAGGCGCCGCCACACGCGGGCGTCGGCCTCGCTGCCAGCCCCACAACAGGGTCAGCAGCCACAGCAGCGCCAGGCCAATGGCCGCCGCCATCCATGGCCACGGTCGCTCGGACAGGCCGCTGGCGCGTGGATCGGTCGCGGCGATACGCGCATCCTGTCCATCGCTGCCGGGCAGCGCGGCAGCGGTGTCGATCGGTGGCAGCGCTGCCGGCGAGGCAGTGGCGGCGCCGGTACCGGCCGCAACGGCCAGCGTCAGGTCCGGCAGCTTCGCTTCCTGTGCCTTGCCGTTGCGCACATCCCACCAGGGCAGGCGTGGTCCCGGCACCACCAGCGAACCCGGCTGGCGCGGCACGATCGAATAGCGGCGGGTGATCTTCAGGCGCGGCGTGCTGCCGTTGAAGGTCTCTTCGTACTGTGCCGGTTCGGCGAACACCTGCGCGTTGGCGCCGACATCCGGCACCGGCAGGTCGGTGAACTGTGCTCGGGTCGCGCCTTCGGCAACCGCTTCGACCACCACGTTGGCTGCCTCGCCGGTACGGGCACTGGTGGGCGCGCTGGTGTAGCGCAGCTGCAGGCTCTGCAGGGGCAACCACGGCTGCGGCGCCTGTGCCGGCTGTGCCTGCACCTGCAACGTGCGGTCTGCGCCGGTGGCATTCATGCGGCCATCGCCGCCCCCGAAGAAGTCATCGAAGAAACCTCCGGCACTGCGCCCGCTGAAACGCGCACCGGACAGCCGCAACGCGCCGCTGCGCTCGGGGATCAGCAGGAAACGTCGTTCGACCACGTTGTAGCGGCGCCCGTTGACCTGGCGTACGTCGGTGCGGTCATCGCCCACCCGCTGCAACGACGCGCCCGCCGGGGTGTCCAGCACCAGCTCGCCGGAGGCCAGCTGCGAGGCGAAATACAAGCGCACCACCACGCCCACGCTCTGCTGCACGTACGGCGTATCGTCATCGACAACGGTCTCGATGAAGGCCATCGCATTGCTGTCAGGTCCGGCCACGGCGGCCGCATCGACCTGCAGCGTCAGCGGCGCGGTTCGCGCACTGCCCACCTGCAGGCCCGGTACCACCAGCGCACCGCTGCGCCGGGGGGTCAGCGCCACGCCATACAGGTTGCGCTGCTGCATGCTGCCATTGCTCCATTCCACCTGGCGGCTGCTGGTCTGGCCGCTCAGGTCGAAGTCGGTGCGCAATGGCGTGAAGTCGGGAGCGCCCTGATCGCTCTCGACATTGAGGGTGACCGTATCACCCATCGCGATGCGGTCGCGATCCAGCCAGGCGCGTGGCTGCCCCCAGGCCAGCAGCGGCAGCCACAGCAACAGCGCCGCCAGTACCGGCCGTGACCAGTGCCCGTGCATGTTGATCGCGCGCGTCATCGCCCTTCCCTCTTCCTGCGTTCGTTTTCCAGCTGGAACTTGGCCCGCAGCAACGCGCCCGGATCATCCGGCACACGCCGCATCCACGCTTCCACCGCCTGTTGCTCCTCGCGCTCGCGCGGCGTGAGGCCCTCAGCCCCCGGTACGGGTTTGCCGTCCTTGCCAGCCTCGCCTTCGCGTGCCTGCTGCATCGCCTGCTGCATGCGCTGGCGCTGCTGCTCATCGGCCTGGGCCTGTGCCTTGGCATCCTCCACCTGTGGTGGCGCCTGCTGGCCATCGCGGCCGCGCTCGCCGGGTCGTGGGCTCGACGGGTTCTTGTCGTCACCCGCCTTGGGCTGCCCCTGCTGGCCCGACGGCGGCTGGCCCTGGCCGGGATTCTGCTGGCCCTGCTGCGGCTTCTGGCCCTGCGGGTTCTGCTGGCCCGAGGTATCGTTCTGCTGCTTCTGCTGCCCGCTCTGCGGTGGCTTCTGCTGATCCTGGCCTTTGCCACCGGACTGCCTGCGCTTGCGCGCGGCATCGACCACGGCACGGTTGGCGACCGCATCGGCCATGCCGGGATGCAACGCCAGCGCGCGGTCGTAGGCGGCGATCGCTTCGTCGTAGTTGCCTTCGCGTGCCAGCGTGTTGCCCAGGTTGTACCAACCGGCATCGTTGTCGATGCCTTCGAAGCGTTTGCGTGCAGTGGTGAAGTCGCCGTTGCGGTAAGCCTGGACCCCCTCGGCCAGGCGCTGATGCTGCGCCTGGTCGCTACGCTTCCACAGCGTGCCCTGCGCGGGTTGCGAGGCCTGCGTCGCAGGTGCCTGCGCCTGCGCGTCATTCATCCATGGCACGAGGCCGACCGCGAGCACCGCGGCCAGCAGCGCACGACGGCGGAAGGCCAGCAATGCCAGCAGCATCACCGGCGGCAGCAGCCAGAAGCCTTCGTCACGCCACTGCTTGCCTTCGCCCGGCCGCTGCGCCGCCGTGCCTTCGCGCGCGTCGAGTACACCGAGCGCACGCAGATCGCTGTCATCGGCGGAGATGCGTGCATAGCGGCCGCCGCCGGCAGTGGCCACCGCGCGCAGGCTGCCCTCATCCAGGGCGGCCTGGCGGATCTGCCCGCTGCCATCGCGGTAGGCCGCACCGGCAGGCGTTCCCAGGCCCAGCACCGACACCTGAAGGCCCAGGCTGCGTGCCTGCGCTGCCGCCAGTGCAGCTTCACCATCCGCCTGGTCGCTGACCAGCAGGATCTGCCCCTGCAGCGCACCGATCTGCCGCATCAGCCGTGTTGCCCAGTCGATGCCGCGGTCGGCACGCTGGCCATCGCGTGGCATCACGTCCGGCGACAGCGCATCCAGATACAGCGCAACATTGCGGCCGTCATCAGTCAGCGGCGCCACGGTGTAGGCATCATCGGCATACACCACCAGGCCCACCTGCCCGCCCTGGCGCGCGCGCAGCAGCTCGCCTACTTTCGCGCGCGCCTGCAGCAGGCGCGACGGTGGCAGATCGGTTGCGCTGATCCGGCTGGACAGGTCCAGTACCACCAGCAGCGGTGCGCTGGCCTGGAACATCGGCTGCGCCTGCTGCCGCCAGCTCGGCCCGGCCATCGCCAGCGATGCCAGTGTCCAGCCCAGCAGCGGCGCCCATGGCAGGCGCACGCGACGCTTCGCACCGGTGGCCAGCAGATGTGGCAACAGATGTGCATCCACGGCCTGCCGCCACGCATCACTGCGTCGCTGCCGGTACAGCGCCAACGCGATGATCAGCGGCAGCGCCAGCAGCGCCCACAACCACTCGGGCCGCAGGAAGTGCAGCGCGTTCCAGTCGGGAAGATTCGAAGCAAACGCGATCATCGGCGACGCTCCGGCCACAGCCAGGCCAATGCGCCCAGCAGCAATGCCAGGCCCAACGGCCACGCATAGCGTTCCTCGCGAGGGCGCAGGCTCGGGCCCTTTGCGGCCACTGGCTCCAGGCGATCGAGCTCGGCGTAGATCCCGGCCAGCTGCGCGGTATCACGCGCGCGGAAGAACTGGCCGCCGGTCATGCTGGCGATCTTCTTCAGGGTGGCCTCATCGACCGGATCCTGGTCGGTGGAAATCGGAATGCCGAACAACCGCATGCTGCCATCGCCGCCAAATGCGACTGTGTGGATGCGCACGCCCTCGGCGCGCGCCACTTCCGCGGCGCGCAGCGGTTCCAGCACACCGGCATTGCTGACACCATCGGTCAGCAGGATCAGCACGCGCTGTCCCTCCGGCTGGGTACGCAGGCGCTTGACCGCCAGGCCGATGGCATCCCCGATGGCGGTCTCGCGCCCGGCCAGCCCGACCACGCTGTCGCGCAGCTGGTCGCGCACGCTGGCCAGGTCCGCAGTCAGCGGCGTGAGCGTGTAGGCGCGGTCACCGAAGATCAGCAGGCCAACCCGGTCGCCCGCACGACGATCCAGGAAGTCGGCAAGCACGGCCTTGGCTGCGGTCAGGCGATCGACCGCCTGGCCGCCCAGCATCATGTCGCCCTCGCCCATGCTGCCGGACACGTCCATCGCCAGCATCATCTGCCGCCCCTGCTGCGGGGGCGTGATGGCGTCACCCAGCTGCTGCGGTCGCGCCAGCGCGATGCACAGTGCACACCACCCCAGCCACAGCAGCAGCGTGCGCAGCCACGACACGTCGACGCGGCCACCACCGGACAGCGCTTCCAGCTCGGCGGCAGCGTAGGGGACGCGTAGTGCAGCACCCGGCGCTGCACGGCGCTTCCACCAGCGCATCAGCAACGGCATCGGGAGGGCCAGCAGGGCCAGCGGCCACGCCAGCTGCAGGTCCGGCCACGGCCAGTAACTTGCCAGCAGGTTCATCGGCGCCGCTCCAGCAGCATCGCCAGGTAGCGTTCGCGGGCCCAGCTGCGTACAGCGGCCACGTCGTTGCTGTCGACGCGCGGGCGATACGCGCCTTCGGCCAACAGGCTGCGACGTGCAGCGGGCAACGTGCCCTGCGGGTCCAGGCGTTGCCACCAGGCGTCATCGCGCAGTGATTCGCTGCCCGGCTTCGCATGGCGTGCGGCACGGCGCAGCAGTCCTGCGATGGCCGCCAGTTCGGCCGTAGCGTCGGGGGCGATTGCCAGTTCCTGATCGAACAGCTGCAACCAGCGCTGGCGGCGGCGGCGACGTCGCCACATCACCACGGCGATCACCAGCAGCACCAGCACGACCACCGCGCCAATCATCAGGTAACCAGGGGCTGGCGGCCACCATGACGGTGCTGGCGGCAGCTGCACATCGCGCAACGGCAGCGCGGCGCTCATGCCGGCACCTCGGTCGGCGACGGCGCCAGCCAGGCGTCGCTGGGCGCATCGGTGGACAGCACCTGTACGTCGACGCGGCGCGCGCCGAGCTGGCGCCGAAGTTCCTGCAGCGGCTCGACAAAGTGCGCCTGCCAGTGCGCCTGCACTTCGCTGCGGCGCAGGTCGAGACCGATGCGCTGCTGCGCGGTCTGGAACTGCAACGCCGCCGACGGTGGCCGCAGCTCCAGTGGATCGACCAGCAGCACCAGGCTGAGGTCGTGATGCTGGGCCAGCGCGCTCCAGCGCGCGGGCGGAATGCGGATGGCCTGCTGCGGATCGGCCAGCACCAGCATGCGTGCCCCCGGGCGCAGCACGCGACCGGCATGGTCCAGCGCGCGCTCCAGGCCCAGATCGTCGGCTGGCGGCTGTGCGTACCAGCGGGTCAGCGCGTCGAGCACGCGCAGCACGCCGCGTGGCCCACCTGCCGGAGCGATCGGCGCTTCGCGGTCGCTGCCACGCAATGCGCCCACGCGGTCGCCACGGCGCTGCGCCGACCACGCGGCAACAGCACCGGCGCGTGCGGCCTGCACCGATTTGAAGCGCACGCGGGTGCCGAAGTACAGCGCCGGCGAGGTATCGGCCACGATCAGGCTGACCCGTTCGCGTTCGGCCTGGAACAGTTTGGTATGGGCGCGACCGGTGCGCGCCGTCACACGCCAATCGATGTGGCGCGCGTCGTCGCCGGCCACGTATTCGCGCGACTCGGCGTACTCCATGCCGCGGCCGCGCAGCGGGGACGGTGCCTGGCCCGCGTTGCCGGTGCGGCCACGGCGCGGCGGCGGCGGACGCTGTGCCAGCCGGCGCAGCGCGACCAGTTCGGCCAGCTGCGGGCGCAGCCCGTCACCTTCGAGCGCAGACGGTGCCTGTTCCACGGATGGATCGGTCATGCGCAGGCTCAGGGTGCCGGCACCCGGGCCAGCAGCTCCTGCACCAGGCGCTCGCCGTCCCAGCCTTCGGCGGTGGCTTCATAGCTGGGCAGCACGCGATGGCGCAGCACGTCGGCGGCGACCGCGCGCACGTCGTCGGGCGTGACGAAGTCACGGCCAGCCAACCACGCCCGCGCGCGGGCGCAGCGTTCCAGTGCGATGGAACCGCGCGGGCTTGCCCCCCATGCGATGCGGCGGCCGAGGCCGGCGTCGTAGCGCGATGGATCACGCGAGGCCAGCACCAGTTCGATCAGGTAGCGCTCCAGTGCCGGTGCCATGTGCAGGTCCAGCACTTCGCGGCGGGCGTCGAACACGTCCTGCATCGGCATCTTGTCTGGCGCCGGCGCGGCCTCGCCCAATGCACCACGGGCACGCTCACGGGCCAGCCGCAGGATCTCCGATTCGGCGGCCTGGTCCGGGTAACCGATGCGCACATGCATCAGGAAGCGGTCCAGCTGCGCTTCCGGCAGCGGGAACGTGCCTTCCTGCTCGATCGGGTTCTGCGTGGCCATCACCAGGAACAGCGGCGGCAGCGCATAGGTATGGCGGCCAACCGTGACCTGGCGCTCGCCCATGGCTTCCAGCAGCGCCGACTGCACCTTGGCCGGCGCACGGTTGATCTCGTCGGCCAGCAGGATCGGGTGGAAGATCGGGCCAGGCACGAACTCGAAGCGGCCCTCCTGAGGGCGCCAGATCTCGGTGCCGGTGAGGTCGGCCGGCAGCAGGTCGGGGGTGAACTGCACGCGGGCAAAGTCTGCTTCCAGGCGCGAGGCCAGTGCACGGATCGCCGTGGTCTTGGCCAGGCCCGGCGCGCCCTCCACCAGCAGGTGGCCGTCGGCCAGCAACGCGATCAGCAGGCGTTCGACCAGGGCCGCCTGGCCGACGATCTCGGTCGACAACGCATCGCGCAGCTGGGTGAATGCCGCATGCAGGCGGGAGGTTGCCGGCGCGGGCGGCGGCGAGACAGTTTCGGGCATCGGCGGTGGCAGGTTCATGGGGGCCTTTGACCGGCGCAGGACGGCACGGGTTCCCGACATCATCGCAGGGTGCCTTGCGATTGGCATCAAGAACGGCTGAACAGCGCATCCGCGCATGGCGTGGATCTACCGGCGGAAACGAGGAAGGGCCGCACAGGGCGGCCCTTCTTCGAAGACTTCGGAGCGGTGGCTCAGTTCTGCTTGGCCACGCGCAGCACCTTCGGGGTGACGAACACCAGCAGTTCGGCCTTGTCCTTGTTGCGGCCGCGCTTCTTGAACAGGTTGCCCAGGAACGGCACGTCGCCCAGGAACGGCACCTTGCTGATGCTGTTGCGATCGGTGAACTCGTAGACACCACCGATCACCACGGTCTGCCCGTCCTCGACCAGCACCGCGGTATTGACTTCGCGGCGGTTGATCGACGGCACCGTGCCGTAGCCCTCCAGCTGGATCAGCTGGTCGACTTCGTCCTTCTTCACCTGCATGTTGAGGAACACGCGGTTGTCGTTGGTGATGGTCGGAGTGACCTTCAGCTCCAGCACCACTTCCTTGAACTGCACGTTCGGCGTCGCCACGCCGCCAGCGGTACCACCACTGATCGTGACATAACCGATCTCCTTGCCCTGCTTGATCATCGCTTCGCGCTGGTTGGTGGTGACCACGCGCGGGTTGGAGATCACCTCGCCTCGCGATTCCTGCTGCATGGCCGACAGTTCCACGTCCAGCAGGTAGCCGGCATTGAGGATCGACAGTGCCAGCGAACCCGGGTTGCTGGCGGCGGCCACCGGCAGGTTCCAGTTCAGGCCACGGGTGATCGCCGAGCCGGACTTCACCGGCGGCGGGCCGACCCGGCCACCGGCTTCCCAGTCACGCTCGGCCTTGGCGTTGGCCAGGTCGGTCGTCACCTGCGACTCACGGGTCTTGGCGTTGGCATCCAGGCTGCCGCTGAAGTACACGTTGTCGCGGCTGCCGCTGACACCGAACTTCGCACCCAGTTCGCGGGCGAAGGTATCGGTGGCGATGACGATGCGGCTTTCGATCAGCACCTGGTCGACCGGGCGGTCGATCACGTTGATCAGCTCGCGCATGCGCGCGATCTTCTTCGGGATGTCGCTGATCATCAGCGTGTTGGTGCGCTCGTCGGCCACGATGCGGCCGCGCGAGGACAGGAAGCCACTGTCCTCCTGCGACGAGCTGCCCGAACCACCGCCGCTGCCACCACCACCACTGCCACCGATGCCCTTGGCCTCGGTCAGCGCTTTGAAGATCTGCGTGGCGCTGTGGTAGTTGATCTGGATGTAGTCGGTCTGCAGGTCTTCGCGGTTCTCGATGGCGATGCGCGCGTCTTCCTTCTCCTGCTCGAACTTGGCCAGTTCGGCCTGCGGCGCCACCCAGATCACGCTGCCGTCGCGACGCTTGTCCAGGCCCTTCGCACGCAGCACGATGTCCAGCGCCTGGTCCCACGGCACATTGACCAGCCGCAGGGTCACATTGCCCTGCACCGAGTCGGACGCAACCACGTTCAGGTTGGACTCCTCGGCGATCAACTGCAGCACGGTGCGCACCGGCACGTCCTGGAAGTTGAAGGTCACCGGCTTGCCAGTGAAACCGCGCTGGCCGACGGCCTTGGCCGCCTGGGTGACGCTGCCGGCAGTGACCGCGCCGACGGCGGCCGGGGCCTGCCGCGGGCTGATCTCGACCACGTACTCATTGCCGCTCTGGTAGGCCAGCGACTCCACGGCCCCCCCGGTGCTCAGCACCAGCTGGGTACCGGCACCGGACGGTTTGGCGTCGATGCGCTGTACCGGCGTGGCGAAGTCGGTGACGTTCATCGGCTTCTGCAGGTTGGCCGGCAGTCGGGCATTGCCGACGTCGACCACGACGCTGTTGCCCTGCGTGCGCAGGTCAGGGATCGCGCCCTGCCCGTCGAACTGCACGATCAGGCGCCCGGCGCCGTCATCGCCACGCTTGAAATCGATCTTGGCCACCGACAGGCCTGCCGGCGCAGCGGCCGGTGCCACGGTGGCGCCCACCGGCTTTTCCGCCGGTGCGGCAGCCAGCGCCGGAGCGCAGGCCAGCATCAGCGCGACTCCCAGCGCGCTGACACGGTTCAAGGTAGAGCGCCGGATGGGACGCAGCCCCTTGGCTTGGTGAAAGGTCATCGTGCTATCCCCAGTAAACGATCATTGATCTTCAAGCGAGAGCGTTGCCGGCCGTTCCAGCCAGCCACCCGCGCCATCCGGCACCAGTTCGATCAGCTCCACGCGGTCTTCGAAGACCGCCGTGACCCGCCCGTCGCTCTGCCCCAGGTAACCGCCCGGGCGAACCCGGTAGGTGACCTTGTCCGGCCCCATCACCAGCGCCACGGTGCCTGCACCGGTACCGATGGTGCCGACCATGTCCAGCGCATCCAGCGGGAAGCCTTCCAACGGCTCCTTGCGCCGGTTCGGGTCCGGTCGCAATCCGCCGTTCCCCTGCTGCGGATTGGTCCAGGCATCGGTGAACGGATCGCGCATGCCCTGCGCGGAGTATTCAAAGGTCTCGAACTGCTGCATCACCGGCAGCGGCTCCAGCGGTTGCGCCGGTCGCGCGCGCTCGCCTTCCACCCACTTCTCAAGGTTCGGTGCGTCGCCGGGCGTGCTGGTCACGCCACGGCCGCAACCGGCCAGCAGCAGTACAGCCAGCACCATCGCACCACGTACGGTCTGCGCGCGCATCACTTCTTGCCCTCCTTGCCAGCGTCGGCCGCCTGCTGCGCCTGCACTTCGGTCTCGTCCAGGTAACGGTAGGTCTTGACCGTACCGGACAGTTCCAGTGCACCGCTGCGGACGTTGCCGCCGGTCTTTTCCTTGGGCTTGAGGTTGATGTCATGCATGGTCAGGATCACCACCCGCGGCAACGAGGCCACGCCACTGACGAATGCGCCGAACTGGTGGTAACTGCCCACCATGCGCAGCTTGATCGGCTTCTCGGCGTAGAACTCCTTGATCTGCTCCTGCTCCGGCTCGAACAGCTCGTTGGTCAGGCCGCTGGACAGCGCGGTCTGCGAGATGTCGATGATCAGGTCGGGCATTTCGGTCTTGCTCGGCAGCTGCCGCAGCATCTGCTGCAGCACCTGCTCCATCTGCGCCAGCTGCTGCTTCAGCGGCCCCAGGTTCACCGCGCGTTCCTGCTGCTTGGTGAACTCGGCGCGCAGCTCGACTTCCTTCGATTCCAGGCCGGCCAGTTCTTCGCGCTTGCCGCTGATCAGCAGCATCCACGCCACGAACATGATGACCAGCGCCAGCAACGAGCAGAAGACGATCTTGGCCTTCTGCGGCCAGTTGCCGATGTCGTTGAAATCCAGGTTCTTGATATCGATCTTCTGGCTCATGCGCGGTCCCCCTGCAGCAGCGCATTGAAGGCCTGCGGCGGCTGCGCCAGGCGGCTGCCCTCAGGCTTCGGGGCAGGTGCCGGGGCCGGCGCGGCGGCCGGAGCGGCCGGTTGGTTCGGCTTGGCCGGAGTGGCCGGCGGTGCAGCGGCCGGTGCGGCGGGAGCCGCTGCCGGCTGGCCCGCTGCCGGAGCCGCAGGCGTCGCGGCATCCGGACCTGCGGCCAACGGAGCCACCGGTGCCGGCGGAGCCGTCGCCACCGACCCATCGGCGTTCAGGCCCGGCGTCGCCGAGACCTCTTCGCTCTGTGCCGGCAGTTTCACCTTGACCACGAACACGTAGGGCAGCGCCTTGATGTCGGCCAGCGGACCGACCTTGCCATCCTTGTCCTTCTCCGGGTCACGCGCTTCGATGATCGACAGCTCCGGATTGGTCATCCAGCCGGAGGTCTCCAGGTTGCGCATGTAGGCCGAAACGCGGGCGTTGGACTGGGTGCGGCCTTCCAGCGTCAGCACATCCCCTTCCTGCTTCAGCGCGGTCAGCACCACGCCATCGGGAATGGTGCGTACCAGCGCGTCGAACAGGTGGACCATCTGCGAGCGCTTGGCCTGCAGTTCCTCGATCACCTTCTTGCGGGCCAGCAGGCGTTCCTTCTGCGCGTCGAGGCGATCGATCTCCTTGTTCTGTTCCTTGACCTTCTCGATCTCGGCTTCCAGATAGGCGTTGCGGTCCATCTGGCCGCTCACCTGGCGGTCGTAATAGAACCAGATCATCAGCGACAACAGCAGGCCACCGACAGCGGCCATGCCCAGCATTGCGTAGAACTCGCGCTGGCGTTGCTTGCGCCGCTCGGCGCGCCAGGGCAATAGATTGATGCGTGCCATCAGTCGAAGCTCCTCAGCGCCAGACCGGTCGCGATCATCAGCGCGGGGGCATCCTGGGCCAACGCATGCGCGTTCACCTTCGGCCCCAGGGTCATCTGCGCCAGCGGGTTGGCGACCACGGTCGGCACGCCCAGCTGTTCCTCGACCATCTCCGGCAGGCCACCGAGCACGGCGCAGCCGCCGGCCAGCACGATGTGGTCGACGCGGTTGAATTCGCTGCCTGCATAGAAGAACTGCAGCAGGCGGCTGATCTGCTGGACCGTGGCTTCCTTGAACGGCTCCAGCACTTCCATCTCGTAGCTTTCCGGCAGGCCGCCCTGGCGCTTGGCCAGCCCGGCTTCCTCGTAGCTCAGGCCATAGCGGCGCATGATCTCGTCGGTCAGCTGCTTGCCACCGAACACCTGCTCGCGGCTGTAAAGACTACGGCCGCCGCGCAGGACATTGAGGGTGGTCATGGTGGCGCCGATGTCGACCAGCGCAACCACGCCGTCGATGGACACCGGCAGCTCGCTGGCGACCAGGGCGTAGGCGTTCTCGACCGCGAAGGCCTCAACGTCCATCACCTTGGCCTGCAGGCCACCGAGCTCCAGTGCGGACTGGCGCAGCTCGACATTCTCCGAACGCGACGCGGCCAGCAGCACCTGGACCATCTCCGGGTTGTTCGGGATCGACCCGATCACCTCGAAGTCCAGGTTCACTTCCTCGATCGGATACGGAATGTAGTTGACCGCTTCCAGCTCGATCTGGGCTTCCATGTCGTTTTCGTCGAGATCGGCCGGCATCGGGATCACCTTGGTGATCACCGCCGACCCCGCGACGGCGGCAGCGGCCAACTTGGCCTTACTGCCTGAACGGTTCATCGCCCGGCGGATGGCCTCACCGACGGCCTCCACTTCGACGATGTTCTTCTCCACCACCGCATTCGGTGGAAGAGGTTCCACAGCGTAATGTTCCACGCGGAAACGATTGCCGCTGCGGGACAGCTGCAAAAGCTTTACCGCAGTCGAACTGATGTCGACGCCTACAAGCGGCGACTGACTTTTTGGGATGAGCCCCACGGTTTCTCCCCTGCCGACGGGCACTTGGACGCAAGACCTGCGTCCGAGCATTAATAACGTATTCTTAGCAAATGGCAACGGCCCTGCTGTGAAATCCCTCACGGATTCACCATGCAGCCCCTGACTGTTCCCCTTGCGCTCCCCGGTGCCGACCCCAGCCGCCACCTTGCGTAATCTATACTCTGCGACCACGAAATTCGCAATCGGAATCTGAACCCGATGACTCGACTCCGCCGCTGGCTGCGCTGGATCTTCCTGATTGTCCTGGTCCTGGCGCTGATCGGCGCGGCCGCCGTGGGCGGTCTGTACTATGCCGTTTCCTGCAAGCTTCCCGACGTGCAGACCCTGCGCGACGTGGAAATGCAGGAGCCGATGTACGTCTACGCTGCCGACGGCAAGCTGATGGCGGTGTTCGGCGAGACCCGGCGCACCCCGGTCACCATGAAGGACGTGCCCGAGCGGCTGAAGCAGGCCTTCCTGGCCACCGAGGACGCCCGCTTCTACGAACATGGCGGCGTGGACTACATGGGCATCGGCCGTGCGGTCTGGCTGCTGGCCACCACCAACGACAAGCGCGTGCCGGGTGGCTCCACCATCACCCAGCAGGTCGCCCGCCAGTTCTTCCTCAGCTCCGAGTACAGCTACACCCGCAAGCTGGCCGAGATCCTGCTGGCGCGCAAGATCGAGTCCGAGCTGAGCAAGGACGAGATCTTCGAGCTGTACCTGAACAAGAGTTTCTTCGGCAACCGCGCCTACGGCGTGGCCGCTGCCGCCGAGTTCTATTACGGCAAGAAGCTGAACGAGCTGGACCTGGACGAGATGGCCTCGCTGGCCGGTATCCCCAAGTTCCCGTCGTCGGGCAACCCGATCTCCAACCCGGAACGTGCCCGCCAGCGCCGCGACAATTACGTGCTGCAGCGCATGGCCGACCTGAAGTTCGTCAGCCAGGCCGAAGCCGACGCGGCCAAGGCCGTGCCGATGCACGCCACCGCGCATGAGCCGCCGGTGCAGGTCGATGCACCCTACGTGGCCGAGCTGGTGCGCCAGGAAATGATCGCCCGCTTCGGCGGCGACGTGGTCAACAAGGGCTACCACGTCACCACCACGATCGACTCCACCCTGCAGACCGCCGCCAACCTGGCCGTCCGTGATGGCCTGCTGCTGTACGACCACCGCCACGGTTGGCACGGCGTGGAGAAGCAGGTGCAGCTGGGCGCCGGCGACGATACCGCCGCGCTGGCCGAGCACCTGCGCGGCATGTACGGCCAGGCCGGCCTGCTGCCGGCAATCGTCGCCAGCACCGCGGCCGATGGCAGCGCCACGGTGGTGCTGGCCAACCGCACCGAGATCGTGCTGCCGGCCGGCGCCGCCAAGTGGACCAACAAGACCCCGGGCAAGCTGGTGCAGCGCGGCGACATCGTGCGCGTACGCGCCGGTGCCAAGGACGGGGAGTGGCTGCTGGACCAGATCCCGCGCGGCCAGTCCGCGCTGGTCTCGCTGGATGCTCACAGCGGCGCGCTGAAGGCGCTGGTGGGTGGCTTCAGCTTCTCCGGCAACAAGTTCAACCGCGCCACCCAGGCCCGCCGCCAGCCGGGTTCGAGCTTCAAGCCGTTCGTCTACGCGGCCGCCTTCGACAAGGGCTACAACCCGGCCTCGATCGTGCTCGACGCCCCGGTCGTGTTCCGCGATCGCCGCGGCAAGACCTGGGCCCCGCAGAACGATGGCGGCGGCTTCCGCGGCCCGATGCGCCTGCGTGAAGCGCTGGTGCAGTCGCGCAACCTGGTCTCGGTACGCCTGCTTGATGGCATGGGCGTGGACTACGCGCGCAAGTACATCAGCGAGTTTGGCTTTGCCGAATCGGAGCTGCCGCCGAACCTGTCGATGTCGCTGGGCACTGCATCGCTGACCCCGCTGTCGGTGGCGCGTGGCTACGCGGTGTTCGCCAATGGCGGCTCGCGCGTGGATACCTGGCTGATCGACCAGGTCAATGACCGCGACGGCAACCTGGTGTTCAAGGAAAACCCGGCGCTGGCCTGCCGCGACTGCGCCGGCAGCAGCGATCAGCCGGTCAACCAGGTGGTGGATGGCTTCAACTTCGGCGCCCCGGCCCCGAAGGTGGACCCGGCCGCTGCGGCCAAGGCCGAAGCCAAGACCGAAACTGCCGCCGCTCCGGCCAACCCGGATGCCCGCACCGCTCCGCGCGCGATCGACGCCCGCACCGCCTACCAGCTGGTGTCGATGATGCGCGACGTGGTCCAGCGCGGTACCGGTGTGCAGGCCAAGGTGCTCGGCCGCGAGGACGTGGGCGGCAAGACCGGCTCCACCAACGACCATCGTGACGCCTGGTTCTCCGGCTTCGGCGGCCCGTACGTGACCACCGTGTGGGTGGGCCGCGACGACTTCCGCTCGCTGGGTTACCGCGAGTACGGTGGCAAGGCGGCGCTGCCGATCTGGATCGACTACATGCGCACCGCGCTGAAGGACACCCCGATCGCGCAGAACGAGCCGCCCAGCGGCATGGTCCAGGCCACGCTCAACGGCGCGACCGAGTGGGTGAAGGTGGAAGACATGGATCGCCTGACCGACTACGACCTGAACCTCAATACGCCGCAGGCCGACGCCGCCGCGTTCGATATCTTCTGAGGAAGGGTGCAGTGGGTGCCAACCGTGGGTTGGCACCGATGCGACTGTAGAGCCGAGCCCATGCTCGGCTCCGGGCCCCGCGTAGAGCAGCCGAGCGTGGGCTCGGCTCTGCATCCCCTCCGTGAAATACCTACGCGGATGTCACATCCGTGCGCTAGTCTGTAGCCAGGTCGCAACAGGAGTCATCGCATGCATCGCGCCCGTCAGCATGCTGCCAGCCAGACCCGCGAGCGGCGCCACCGCCTCGCCCACGAAGCCGCCCGCCTGATGGCTGAAGGCGGCATCCGCGACTACCACCAGGCCAAGTTGAAGGCCGCCAGCCGGCTCGGCATCCACGACGATGCCTCCCTGCCGCGCAACACCGAGATCGAAGACGCCTTGCGCGAGTACCAGCGGCTGTTCGCCGGGCCCCAGCACGGCAATGAACTGCAGCGCCGCCGCGAGGCTGCGATGCGCGCGCTGGAGTTCCTGCACGGCTTCGCCCCACGGCTGGCCGGCCCGGTACTGGAAGGCACCGCCGATGCCAACAGCCCGGTGCAGCTTCACCTGCACAGCGACGACCCGGAAGCCGTGCATCGCTTCCTGGACGAGCACGGCATTCCCGCCGAATCGCGGACGCGCCGGCTGCGCATGGACCGCGAACGCAGCCTGGACGTGCCGGTGTGGGTGTTCAGTGCCGAGGAGCTGACCTTTGACCTGGCCGTGCTGCCGTACGATGCGCTGCGCCAGGCGCCGCTGTCGCCGGTGGATGAGAAGCCGATGCGACGCGCGTCTGTCGCACAGCTGCGGCAGCTGCTGGCCGAAGCGGAGATCACCGCGTATATCGGCGGGTGACAGCTGCGCGGGTTCTGGTGGGTGCGGACCGTTGGTCCGCACGGTGCATCAGGCGTGCGGACACCTGGCCTAAGAGCAGCCGAGCATGGCTCGGCTCTACAGAAAGCGCGCTACCTGCTTCCTTCTTCTGGTGGGTGCGGACCGTTGGTCCTCACGGTGCTTCAGGCATCCGGATAGCTGACCGAAGAGCAGCCGAGCATGGCTCGGCTCTACAGGAGGTGCGTTGCCCTACCAGACATCATGGTGTTGCTCCTCCGTTTCATCGCCAAGCAGGCGCATCAGCCAGGGGGCTCCCGCCCGCTGCGGGTACGCCATCATCATCCGCGCGTGCATGTTCTGCAGATCGCCCAACAACCAGGTCTGGTTGTAGACATCGCCGAACGGATCGGACCACGCCGTCTGTATCCGCGCGCGCTCACCGCCGTTGAGGTTGGGCATCCTGTCCAGCGGGATCTCCAGTACCGGCTCCAGCGCCCGGTTGATGGCCGCGTTCTCCGCCTCCGCCGCACGCATGAGTTCCAGCCGATGGCTCACCTGCCAGCACGGGAAAGGGAAGCAGCTTCCCGTGGCATCGATGTACGTCGCGATGTCGGCCAGCATGTGAGCCTTCAGCTGCCACACCACCGCACTGTCCAGCAGCTGCCGCACCCGCAGTGTGCGCAGCGTGCCGGCGCGGACATCCTCCGGGGTGGTGAACGGCTCGCCCGGGGTTGGGCCGCCATGCCGCACCAGCACGATGCGATGGATCGCCTCCTGGGTGATGTTCTCCACGCGCAGCGCGGCGGCCTCCGGATGCACGCGCGGCGGCGGCACACTCGATACCCGCCAGGTGTACCAGGCCGCCAAGCCCACACCCGCCACGCACAGCAGGGCGAACAGCAGCCAGCGGTCCAGATTGCGGGTGTAGTAGTAAAAACGTGCCCGCCACAGATAGAACGTGCGGTAGCTGATGAACCGGCTTACCCATCGATACATTGCCATTTCCTCGGCAAGAGCCCCGGCGCGGCGGGGCGGATTACGCGCGTCGCGCCGGGGCGTCATGGCTTACCAGCCGATGCCCACGCCGACACCCATGCTGCGTTCGCCACTGTTGGTGAACGCACCATTGAGACTGAAGGTGGCCGAGCCCTTCTCGTTGAGCACGCGCTGGTAGCCCACGGCCATCGCCGACTCACCCTCGCTGTAGCCCACGCCCGCACCCAAGCGGTTGTAGGTGGCCAGGCCCGCGGTGTTCATCGCCATCGCGGTCTGTGCGCTGCTCATGGCCGCCATGCGGTTGAAGCGCTTGTCCATCTTGTCCAGGCGACGTTCGAAGGTGCTGATCGCCCCATCGGTGTACTCGTTGGCGCGTGCCAGCATCTTCTCCAGTTCAGCGGTATCGACCTGCGGCTTCGGGGTGTCCTCCTTCTTCGTCTTCGGCTGAGGCGCGGGCTTCTCACCCTCGCCTGCCGACGCCACCTGCTGGCCGCCTTCGGCCTGCGGCACCGGCGCTTCCGGTTCGGGCACTGAAGCCACCGCCATTGCCTGCGGCTGCGGCGCATCGATGCGCTCTTCCAGGCCATCGATACGGCCGTTGAGCTGCTGCTGCATCGAATGCAGCTGGCCACCATTGACCGCATCGCGGCTGCCGGCGGCAATCAGGCCATTGGCCACGTTGGAGATGACCATGCCGTGGGTTCCGGCGAGGGTGAGCTGGTTGAGACCGTCGGCGCGGACCGAGGGCGTGTCCTGGAACACGCTGCGCAGCTGCGACTCGACGTGGTTTACGCGCGAGGTGGTGCTGACCACTGCGCCGTCGAGCGCTTCCAATGCACCATTGAGCGTGGGCTGGGACTGGCCCTGCACGGTGAAGCTGGGGCCGACGATGTTGCCGTTGGCATCGACTTCGCCGCCGAGCGCGGACAGCGCGCCGCGCAGCTGGCCGACGGTGACGGCGTTGTGGTTGGCGGTGCCGTTGGCGATGTTTATGAGGCGGCGATAAGTAGTTGCACTTCCAAATGAAACCACTCCGGCCTCATTCGCCTGAGAGCCTTCGCCTATTGCCAGCGAACCATTCGCTCCTTTACCCACTTTTGCTCCAGCACCGATAGCAATGCCTCCTCGTGCACCACCTCCGGCAATGCCTACCTCCGCTCCAGTACCTAGCGCAAATCCGCTATCGGAATCCTCATGCACGACCGAAGCGCGACCAAGGGCTATGGAATTTCTGCCCAGTGCCTTCGCATGGGTTCCCACTGCAGTTCCTCCATCGTTGCCGGTCTTAGCGAAGTTCCCAATTGCAAGACCAACCGGTCCAGCCTGAGCAGGACCATAGCCTGGAGCGGCCCCCACACTGACGTACTGGCTGATGCCTTCCATGGCCGAAACACGGCTGTTGGTCTCATAGAGCTGGCTGCCCCGCACAACATCCGAGCTGTCAGCCGACAGCTTAGCCTCGGCCACTCCAGTCAAACGCGCACCGCCAAAATCGATCGGGCCGCTCGTATCCAATCCACGCATGGCCCGCTCGCCCATCTCCCTCTCCTTGCGCATCGCCTCCAGATCATTTCGATTCTGCGAGATCTTCTGCTCCGCGGCGTACAGCTGATTGCCGGTTACGGCATCACGGCTTCCTGGCGCCACCCGACCGTCAGCCAGATTGGTCAACACCATGCCGTTCGCGCCACTCAGCGCGATCTGGCTCCTGCCATCGCCACGGGCCGAGGGTGAATCCTGGAAGATCGAGTTGAGCTGGCCTTCCACCATGTCCGCACGGCGGCCTGCGGTGGTGACAGCTCCATCGAGCGCCATCAGCGCGTCCTGCACGGTGTTCTGCGTACCACCCTGCACCGAATAGGTCGGGGCAATGATGTTGCCGTTGGCGTCCATCCCTGCGCTGCCACCGAGGGTGGCAAGGGAGCCCTTCAGCTGAGAGACGGTCGTGGCGTTGTGATCAGCGGTGCCGCGGGCAAGATTTGTAATTCGACGTTTGAGACTGTCATTGCCAACAGAAACAGTGTCGCTCTCAGCCACAACGGAACCAGCGCCGAGAGCAACGCCCCCATCTGCACCAGCCTCAACTTCCGAACCGGCGCCAATCGCAATTCCGTCAGTTGCAGCCACATAGGCGCCCGCGCCAAGTGCAAATCCGGCAACCGCTCCGGCTTCCACGCTGGCCGCGCGCCCAAGGGCAACGGAGTTCCTGGCGAGTGCGCCAGCGAATGCACCCAAGGCGACCCCTCCTTCGGAATCGACTGATGCCACAGCACCGTTGCCTATCGCCACCCCGAACTCACCGGCGCGTGCTGAGGCCGCACCAGCTTCATTGCCTGCCCCAAAGAGACGGCTCTTCTCCTCGAGCACTGCTATCTTCAGATTGGAAGAGAACAACTGCCCGCCGTTCACCGCATCACTGCTGCCCGCACCAACGTCTGCGTCGGCAATTCCAGTGATCTTACGATTAGTGCCCAAGCTGTTACGCACATCCAACACCGTTCCGCTGTTCTTCTCACCCAGACGGACATTGCCGTTGGCGGCGATCTGGCTGACCAGTCCTTCCAGAGCGGTGGTGCTGACCAGCGCCTTGGCAGCATCTGCCTTCGCAACCGTTGCATCCGCCTGCGCGGCCGTAGCCGCTTTCTCCACGGCAGCGACCTGCACGTTGGTGGCATTGAGCTGCTTGCCGTTCACAGCCTCGTTGCTGCTGTCATCCAAGTCGCCATCCGCCACACCGGCAACCTTTCGGCTGGCGTTGGCGCTGTTGCGCACGTCCAGTACGGTGCCGCTGTTCTTCCCGCCCAGGCGGACATTGCCGGTGGCGCCTGTCTGGGAGACCAGGCCGGCGAGCGCGGTCGTCTCGGTCAGCGCCTTGGCGGCGTCGGCCTTGGCCGCGTTGGCCGCCGTCTGCGCGCTCGTGGCCGTGCTCTGGGCAGCGGATAGGGCCTGGTTGGTCGCGAACAGCTGATTGCCGGTGATCGCGTCGGTGCTGCCATTGCTGACCACGCCATCGGCAATGTACTGGATCTTGCGCTTGAGCGTAGCGCTGCCCACCGAAACGGAGTTGACCGACGCCGTGACAGAGCCGGCACCCAGTGCCACCGCATTGTCATGGCGGGCGTTGGCCCGATCACCCAGTGCCACGGCACTGGTATTGGCCGATACCGCAAGATTGCCCAGCGCGGTGGCGAACTGCGCCTTGGCCTCGCTGCCACGCCCCAGCGCCGTGGACTGCTTTGCCGTGGCTTTGCTCAGGTACCCGATTGCAGTGGCATGTTCGGCGGCCGCATTGGCGTCACCGCCTACGGCAATGGAGAAGTTTCCGCTGGCAATGGCCCGGAATCCGGTCGCGACCGCGCCGTTCGCGCTGCGCGTGTTTGCACCGATGGAAACGCCGGCATTCTGGCCGGTCACTCGATTGCCCTCCGCATCGACGCCGGCCAGCGCATCGAATCCGAGTGCGACACTGCGGCCGTTGTAGGCCTTGGCATTGTTGCCGATGGCGGTGCTGATGCCGTAGCTGCCCGATTCTGCGACCGCGCCCTTGCCCAGTGCCAGGGTAGTGGCATCGATGCGATTGGTGGCGGACTGCGCAAGCGTCCGAACCGCTGTCAGATCATTCTTCATGGTGCCGACGTTTGCTTCGACCGCACCCAGCTTGCTGTTGGTCGCGTACAACTGTTTGCCCGTGACGGCGTCGGTACTGGCTGCGGTGATCCGCCCATCGGCTACGTTGACGATCCGCCGCTTCTCCTTGTCGCTGCCGACGGAGACGGTGTTCACTTCACTGGCAAGGGAATTTGCACCGATCGCCACTGAATTCTCGCTCTGCGAGAGCGATCCGCTACCGATGGCGATCGAGTTCTGCCGTGTGGCCGAGGCTTTGTTTCCGAACGCGGTAGAGCCGATGCCCTTGCCATAGGCGTTGGCACCGACCACCGTACTGTGCCCCAGCTGGGCACTGGCGTTGTAGCCCACGGCAACGCTGTCTACGCCGTTGATGTTGGCCTTGTGGCCCAATGCCGCGTTGTAGTTGCCAATGATCTGGGCCTTGGGACCAAAGGTAGCGTTCCAGGAGCCGTCGTTGTACGAACCTCCCCCCATGATCAGATAGTCCTTGGAGGTGGAGATCTTTGCATTGGCAGAGGTTTTTCCATCCTCACTTTGTCCTGACATGGGCACGCAATAGACGTCCGCCTTGTCCCAATCGAAGGGCGAACATCCCCAGTACATGCTGCCCGCGTTCGCGGAAATGGAGCCGGCCGCAGACATCGATAGTGGAATGACTAGTAGCCGGAGTCTTCTCGGCGATGAGGAACACTGCCTTGCGACAGCCAGCTCGCTCGCTACCACCCAGCACTGGCGTGCAGCATTCCAGATACGTCGATAGATTCGATTCATGGTCTTTCTCCTTAGCAGTTTACGGAAAAGACATCCCGCGCCATGCGCGGGACGCAGGGAGGGGGTCAACTGGACTGGATGGCCACGTCCTGGACGTGCTCGCGATAGCCGTCCTGGCTGAGCCGGTAGCGCAGGCGCAGCGAATTGCCCGGCTGCGGCTGGAACGGCAGGGTGAAATCGGCATCCGGATACAGGCTGTGCGAGAGGTCGTGCGGCGTGCAGACGCCGGCCGCCGTGCATTCGGCCGCATGCACAATGCCCACGCGTAGCGTGCCGCTGTTGTGCAGCGTGTTGCCGCGCACACTCAGGCTGACCACACCGTCGGTGGGCACCACGTTCACCAGCGCGCCCCACACCAGGCTGACGCCGACGTCGGCGTGCGCAGCGTCTTCGCTGCTTTCCAGTTCAGTGCCTTCCGGACCGCGCACGCCTTCGAAGTACACGCGGTATGCGGTTTCCTTCTGCACCGGCTGCAGGGGGATCAGCCGGATCAGGCGATTGCCACCGCCTGACAGCGCGAACTTGCCCGGCGTAATGGCAATGGCCGAATCGGCGACCTCGATATCCTGCTCCTGTTCGCGGGGCGTTGCCGGGTTGTCGATGCGGCGCAGGCTGGCCTGTACATACTGCGGGCGGGTGGACTGCGAGTAGACGCGGATCTGCGCACCGCGCTTGGCATCCATCGCGGTTCGCATGGGATGGATGGACAGGTTGGCGTGTGCTGATGGCGCAAGCAGCGCACTCAACGGCAGCATCCAGACGATCAGTTTGTTCATGGCAGGCTCCGTGTGGGATCAGGGTTTGGCGGTGGGGACGCGCAGTTCCACCGTCAGCTCGCCCTCGTAGAGACCGGGGCGCTTGCTGGCGATAGGGGTGGGAGGTGTCAGCAATGTCAGCGGCGTGGGCACGCAATAGACCGGCTGGCTGATGCCGGGCAGCATGACCAGGCGCAGTTCGGCGCTCTCGATGCCATGCAGCAGCTCTTCCACGCCATGCCGCATGCGGATATCGCGCCCGCCGTAGTTCAGGCTGACGTGGTAGTCCAGGCGCTGGCGGTCGTCGCTGCCACCATCGCGATGCCAGACCGCGAAGTCGCTGCCGGGTGGCGGGCGCGGCCCGCTGTCGCGCACGGTGACGCCGAGGAACTCGCTCTGCGAGCCGAGGCCGTCGTAGAGGCACATCTCCAGCTGCTTGCGGCCGCCTACCATCTGCTTGATGGGGTCGTAGCGCAGGTCCATGTTGACCAGCGGCGCAATGGTGTCGAAGGCCGGAAAGTAGATCGAGATCGCGTCGTAATCGGTGACGGTGAATGCAAGATCGAAGACATAGGTCGCCAACAGCGGACCGCCACGGGTTTGACGCAATTGGAGTTCAATCCGCCCTGCCCACGCCCCTGCAACCAAGCGCTTCAGTTCAGAGCTCCGAATGGCAAGAGAGACACCTATTCCGCCGGATATCAGCGGTCGGCATACATCTGGTACAGATGACCAGATCGGATAGATCAGTGAGCCCCAGTGATCCGAAGAGCAGTTAGGGCCATTCAACGGCCTCTTGATGTAGCCGAGTGCATGAATCTCCGTGCGAAGTCCAGTTCGCTGATCAGTCATGTAAAACCAAACGGGGAGCGCATTGCCACGTGCTTCCGGATTTCCAATCACTGGACAGCGTCCGCGGGATGCATCGGTATCGGACAGGCAGACAAGGTGAGAAACTTCATAAGGGGAATCTGGACCTTCCTGAAAGGCCAACAATGTCATCGGCGACCAGAGCACGACTTCGGCTGGGACAGCTGATCGGTCCCAGCTTTCGGTGACTCGACGGGTCTCATCTGTCGGATGTATTTCCGGAAACTTCTGCGCCCACGCTCGTGGCATCAGCACGGCCAGCGCGCACACCAGCATCAACACGAACAACACACGCCGGCTCATGGCGTTCCTCCTGCAGCAGCGGTCTGGGGCGTGGCGGCGATCAGCGCGCGTTCCTGCAGCAGCCGGGTTACCCGGGCCTGCTGGCGGATCTCCGCCGGCAGCTGGGCCACGGCCAGCGGTTCGCAGTGCACGGCACCGACCAGCAGCACCACCTGGCGGCGCTCGCGCACCTGCAGCGGACAGTGCAGCAGGCGGTCGTCCTGCAGCAGGTAGAGCGTTGTCTCGCGACGCGGGAAGTCGGCGACGAAGCCGCCGTTGGCGCTGGTGCCGGGCACCGGCGCGTTGAGGATGCGGGCGCCACCCAGCGGCGCGCCGGCAAGCGTGCGGGCGGTGCCGATGAAGGTGTAGGTCACTTCGATCGGCACCGGCATGCGCATCAGCCGCCCCGGGGCCAGGAACATCGGGCGCGCACCGCCCACGCCGCTCACGCGGATGGCGGCCATGCTGGCGTCGTTGCTGGCGTCCTGCAGTTCGGCACGGTGCGACTGGTAGGCGGCCAACGGCAGCAGCCGGCGCTCGCCGATCTGCAACCGTTGCCGGCCCGCGCCGCTCACCTGCAGTTCGGCCGCCACGCCCTGCAGGTCCAGGTCATCGGTGGCGCCTACCTGTACCGCCAGCCCGGCGTCGGCGCCGCTGCCTGCGCCCCAGTACGCGCCCCGCCGGCCCAGCGCAAAGGCCGAGCTGTGCGTGCCGCTGTAGGCAGTCTCGCTGCGGCCATGCTGCTGGTAGTACGCCACGGTGGCGCCGGTCTGTCCGTAGCGGTTCTGCAGCTGCCCGCCCAGCGATGCGCTGTAGCGGTCGCTGTTGTTGGCGCGCAGCTCGGAGGTCAGCTCACGCAACTGCGCGTCCACCTCCTGGCGATAGCTCTGGCCGACGCTGTAGTTGATCTCCGGCCGCTGGTGCTGCGGCTGGCGCATGTCCACCGCATAGCGGCGCTGGCCGTTGCCAACATGGCTGCGCTGCAGGCGGGTGAAGCTTACGTTGAGGTAGATGCCACGGTCGCGCGTGCGGGTGTCACGGGCACTGTCGTGGCTGTGCTGCTGCCACAGGCCCAGCCGCGTGGAGACGCTGAAATCCTGCCAACGATGGCTGCGGCTGAAGCTGGCCTGCCAGGTGCGGCTGAGCTGCGGCTCGCGGTGCGGTTGCAGCGGTTGCGGCGGCAGGAACGGATCCAGTGGCGCCATCGGATCATGGTCACCAGGACGGCTCCAACCGGTGCGCCAGGTCTGGCGCCGGGTATACCCCAGGTACGCCGTACCACCGGCGATCGGCAGCGAGACCGATCCGCTGAGCGAGTTGGTGCAGCCCAGGCGGTCCCGCGCATCGGCGTCGAACTGGCAGGCCTTGCCACGCATGCGCTGCTGGTAGATGTTCCAGGACGCCTTGCGCCGGTATGACAGCTGATGCTGCTGGCCGTGGCTGCCATCGCTGCCGCGCATGCCGCTGAACGTTGCGCGCATTTCCTGCGTGGCCAGCACGCGGCGCAGGTCGACGCGCAGTTCGCCATAGCTGTGCCCGCCCAGATGGGCAACGCCCGCGGTAACGGCCAGGTCGCGTGCCAATGGCACGCGCATGCCGGCCACCGCCACCTGTTCGCTGTCGAAGCGATCGCTGCGCCGCTCGTTGCGGCGGCCACCCTGCACGAACCACTGCCATTGGCTGTCGGTCCAGTCGCCGCCCTTGTCGAAGGGGGCTTCTTCGGTACGCACCAGCACGCCATCCTCGTAGATGCGCATGCGCACCAGGTAGCTGCCGAACGGGAAGTTGCGGGTATCGATCTGGTTGATGCCGGCCTGCAGGTAGTAGGTCTGCAGCAGGCGCTCGCCGTCGAACACGTCCACGCGCGCATCGCGGGCGAGCAGCACCGTCAACGGCGAGGCCTGCACGGCAGCATCGCTGTCCACGTAAGCCTGGGTGGTGCCCACGCGGGCACCGTCGAAGCGGTCCAGCGGCAGCATGCTGAAACCGAAGGTGCCACCCTGTGGGCTGGACAGGTTGCGGCGGTCCATGCGCCCGGCCTGCAGGTAGTACTGCTGGCCCAGGTCATGGCGGTAATAGACGTTGTCGAATTCGAAATGCGCATCGCCACCGCTGCTGCGGTAGCGCTGCTGGGTGAAGTACCAGTCGGCGGACATATGGCCCCGCTGGAACAGGCCCAGAACGCCGGTGCCGCGCGCACTGAACGACTGGTAGTCGCGCCCACCGGTAAGGTTGAGCACCTGCTGGTGCAGGAAAGCGTTCTCGGCATTGCTGCTGAGCGCGTGGAAGCGTTCCGCGGCGGGCTCGCCACCGATCCACTTGCGCGCCACGAACAGGCGCACGGCGCCCTCGCCTTCGTCATACAGCGCGCGCGCGGCCGCAGGGTCTTCCGGGGGATCCAGATAGCCGCAACCGGCCTCGGCGCCACCGAAGCGGCAGGCCAGGTGGCTGTTGCGTGGCAGCGGCTGCGACAGTGCCGGCAGCAGCGCGGCCTGCGCCTCGGCGGACAGGTCCAGTGCCTGCAGCACGCGCGCGGGATCTTCCAGCTGCACATGCTCCAGGGTGACGCGCACCGGCGACAGCCCGGCCGAGCGGCCGAACAGCTGGATGTCGAGTTGTTCGGTCTGTCCTTCGACCAGGTCTTCGAAACCGGGCGGGACGCCGCGCGCAGCCGCCAGCGGAGTGGACAACGCCAGGGCGAGCGCGACCGCCAGCCGGGTAACAGCGGGGGCGTGTGGGGTCATGGGGGTACGCTGGGGTAGCGGCCGGCCCGGAGTGCGGGCCGGCGCGGGAAGCCGTGGATCAGGGCTTCTGGTTCATGACGATGTAGACCATGCCTTCATAGCGGCCGCTGACCGTAAGCGGGCCACCGGCACCCGCCTGGGCGATGGTCAGGGGCATCGAGATGGAGGCACCCGGCGTCGAGCTGGCACCGTTGAACAGGTCAGCCGCCTTGAACTCGGTGACCGCGGTGGTCAGCGCGTCGGTGTTCAGGCTGACGGCCAGCGGCACGCGCGTGGCACCATTAGTCAGCACCGGATCATGGCCGAGGCGCACCTCGATGTCCGCGGTTTCGTCATTGGAATGGATGCGCACCTGCTGCGTCGACGGCAGCAGGCCGCGCAGCGGATCGTGGGTCAGCTGCACGGTGTCCGGCAGCGGGGTGCCATCGTCGCGCAGCAGTGCCAGGGTCGGGTCGACGTCGGCATAGACGGAGATCTTGGTTTCCAGCGCGTGCGCAGACAGCGAAACAGTGGCCAGCGCTGCAGCGAGCGCGGCCTTCTTCAGAATGGCGTGCATGTGTGTCTCTCTCGGACAGGGGGAATATGAAAGCCCCCCTCCCCAAGGAGAAAAGGGAGGGGAGCATCGCCCGCGGGGATGGGTGCGGGCGACGGAGAGAATGTTAGAAATCCATTGCCATGCAGGCCATTCAAGCATTCCTAAAACAATGAGTGTTAAGGAGAATTCTTGAATTCGCTCAATGTTCGAGGGTTATGCAATTTCCCTCATCGGTTCAATGCAACAAACCTCATTGCATTGAATTTGTAGAGCCGAGCCCACGCTCGGCTACCGTTGGCTTCAACCTGCAGGCACGACGGTGACGTGATCGACATCGATGTCGGTGGGCTTGAAGCGATGCGTGTCGACCTTGCCACGCAGCTCGACCACGGTGTCGGCACCGATGGCCTGCGGCGGCAGGTCTTCGTCATCGATCTCGACCTCGATCTGGCCGCTGACATCACGGAACTGGTAGCGCTCGTCACCGATCTTGGCGGTGAGGGTGCCACGCAGCACCACCGGATGATCATCGCGCTGCGCACGTGCGTCAGCGACGGTGCTGGCAGCGGCCCCTGCCCCCGGCCCGGTGTACTGCGCGAAGGCCTGCGGGCTCAGCAGGGCCAGCGGCGTGGCGATGAAAGCGATGGCGATCAGTCGGTTCATGGCGTTCTCCACACAGGGATCAGTACGCACAGGTTCTATCGCCTTCGACGTGATACCCATGCAATAGATCCGAAAAGATGTGAATGCGACATTCATTGTCAGAACGCGTTCAGATCCGGAAGCGGGCTCTTATCGTGCGGACCAACGTTCCGCGGTCGCCATCCGCCGAAGCCGATCAGGGCACAAAAAAAACGCCCCGCAGATGCGGGGCGTTCTCAGCAGAATCTGCTGCGGGCGATCAGCCCTGGTAGTCGCGCACGTCGCTGCCGGTGTAGACCTGGCGCGGACGGCCGATCTTCATTTCCGGATCGACCTGCTGTTCCAGCCAATGCGACACCCAGCCGGAAGTACGGCCCAGGGCGAACATGACGGTGAACATTTCGGTCGGGATCTGCAGTGCCTTGTAGATGATGCCGCTGTAGAAATCGACGTTCGGGTACAGCTTGCGGGCGACGAAGTACTCGTCCTGCAGCGCAGCCTGTTCCAGCTTCACGGCCACGTCCAGCAGCGGATCCTGCACGCCCAGCTGCTTGAGCACCTTGCTGGTCATCTCGCCGATGACCTTGGCGCGCGGGTCGAAGTTCTTGTAGACGCGGTGGCCGAAGCCCATCAGGCGGAAGCCGGAGGTCTTGTCCTTGGCCTTGACCACGGCGGACTCGACGTTGTCGGCGCTGCCGATCTCTTCGAGCATCTTCAGCACGGCTTCGTTGGCACCGCCGTGGGCCGGACCCCACAGCGCGGTGACGCCCGCAGCGACCGACGCGTACGGGTTGGCGCCGGTCGAACCGACCAGGCGCACGGTCGAGGTCGAGGCGTTCTGCTCGTGGTCGGCGTGCAGGATGAACAGCAGGTCCAGCGCCTTCACCACGTCCGGGTTCAGGTCGTACTGGCCGTCAGCGGACTCGAAGGTCTGCTTCAGGAAGCGGCTGACGTAGTCCAGCGAGGTGTCCGGCTTGTTGGCCGGCAGGCCCTTGCCGTGGCGATAGATCAGCGCCGACAGGGTCGGCACCTTGGCGATCAGGCGCACGGCGGCCTTGCGGCGCTGCTCGGCGTCGGACAGGTCCAGCGAGTCGTGGTAGATGGCCGACAGCTGCGCGATCGCGGCCGCCAGGATCGCCATCGGGTGGGCATCCTTGGCGAAGCTGCCGATCAGGGTGTTGATCGAATCGTCGACGTTGGCTTCGGCGGTCAGCTCATCGGTGAAGGCCTTCAGCTGCTCGGCGCTCGGGCGCTCGCCGTTGATCAGCAGGTAGGCCACTTCGACGTAGCTCGACTTTTCCGACAGCTGTTCGATCGGGTAGCCGCGGTACAGCAGCACGCCCTTGTCGCCGTCGATGTAGGTGATGGCGGACTTGCAGCTGGCCGTCGCGGTGAAGCCGGAATCGTAGGTGAAGAAACCCGTTTCCTTGGTCAGCTTCGCGATGTCGACGCAGTCGTTGCCAAGGGTGGGTTTGATGACGGGCAGAACGACGGACTTATCGCCGGCGTTGAGCGTGACCTGATCAAGATCGGACACTGTGTGCGCTCCTTCATGGGAAGGCGCCTGCCCAAGCGCATTGGTCAGGCACGTGAATGACGTCCTCGGCCTGTGCCGGGGATGATGTCATTATCGCACAGCAGCATTTGTCGGGTGCTAGACGGAAGTCGTATACGACAGGCGGCCAGACACCGGCCGTTGAGCGGCCCGGATCGGCAAAAGCGTTGTCACACGAACGCAGTGTTCCGTCTATCCAAACGCCCGTTGGGTTGGCGTTGGGGAAAAACAAACGGCCGCGCAGAGCGCGGCCGTCGGTTCGAAGCTGGATCGACAGATCAGCGCGCGTAGCGCTTCTGGAACTTGTCGATACGGCCCGAGGTGTCGATGACCTTGTGCTTGCCCGTGTAGAACGGGTGCGAAGCAGAGGAAATTTCAACCTTGACCAGCGGGTATTCGTTGCCGTCTTCCCACTGGATGGTTTCCTTCGTGCCCATGGTCGAGCGGGTCAGGAACTTGAAATCGGAGGTGACGTCATGGAAGACGACGTCGCGGTAGTTCGGATGGATATCGGCCTTCATGGGCTCACACCGTAAATGGGCTGGTGGTCAAGAGCGGCATTATAAGCACCGGTTGCCGCTCGGGGCAACCGGTGGCGGTCAATCGAGGTCAGTCCGCGCCCAGGGCCTGGCGCACCAGGGCCTCGAAACGCTGCTGGTCGTAGGCCATCAGCAGATCGCAGTTGTCCGGCTGGCCGGTCTGGCGGTTCCAGTCGACGATGGTGGCGCCTCGGCTGAACGTGCCATTCAGTTCCACGTTCAGCGGCCGTGACTCGACCTGCAGCTGCCCTTCTGGATTCAGCGCCCACGCCATGGCCACCGCATCGGCCGTATACCAGCGGCCGCCCTTGGCATCTTCCGACAGCGCGCGGGTCTTGCGCGAGATCAGTTCGTAGAAGCGGGCGCGGTCGGAATCGGCCTGCAGCCATTTCTCGGCGCCCTCCAGCGGCAGGCCGTGGGCAACGGTCGCCTCCCAGTCCGACACCAGCAGGTGCTTGAACGAGGTGAACACCACGTGCGCGGCTTCAGGATCGAAGGCGATGTTGAATTCGGCTGCCGGGGTGATGTTGCCGTGGCAGGTAACCGCGCCACCCATCACCACGATGCGCTTGATGCGCTGGGGCAGGGTCGGGTCCAGCTTCAGTGCCAGCGCCAGATTGGTCAGCGGGCCCAACATCACCAGCATCAGTTCGCCGGCGTGTTCGTGCGACAGGCGCAGGATGGCCAGGGCAGCGTGCTCGGCCTCGGCCTGGCGGCTCGGCGGCGGCAGGTCCACGTCGCCGTAGCCATCACGGCCATGCACGTGGGCAGCGTCAACGGAGGGATGCAGCAGCGGATCCGGGCTGCCGGCAAACACCGGTACGTCGGGGCGGCCGACGATGTCACAGAGCTTGAGGGCGTTGCGGACGGTGTATTCGAGGCCGACATTGCCGGCGGCGATGGTCAGGGCGACCACGTCGTGCCGTTCATCGGCAAAGGCCATCAGCAGGGCCAGGGCGTCGTCCACACCGGGATCGGTGTCGATCAACAGGGGGATCTTGTGGGTCATCGTTGCCGTCTTCAGATCGGCAACGAAGTGTGGACCGGGATGATGACCGTTGCAAGTACGGGGGTTGGGGTTCTGGCAGGGCTGCGCCCTGCACCCGCGGTAGTGGGGGGGCCGGGGCCGCC